>JAHDCL010000096.1 GCA_020629875.1 Hellea sp. | reverse complement strand
TTTTGGCTAAACCTAAATCAGAACTTGTGCAAAACTTGGAAAGATCACAATTAGGCGCAAATTGGTCGCGCGTAATCGCTTATGGCACACCCATTGATGTGTTCTTTATGCAAGTCCAAGGTTCCGGCCGCATAAAATTTAGAGATGGAACAACACTTCGAGCAGCATATGCGGCCAATAATGGGAAGACATATAAGTCTATTGGTAAGGTTCTTGTGCAGCGCGGGGAGATGACCGTTGAGCAAGCGAGCAAACAAGCCATTAGTGATTGGATGGAACAGGCAGGACCCGAAAAAGCACGGGCATTGATGAATGAAAATCCGCGCTATATCTTCTTTGCAGAACAAAAAATTGGCGTCGGTGAAGGCCCTCGCGGAGGGATGCGTGTACCTTTGACGGCAATGGGCTCTATGGCGGTGGACAGGCGATACCACCCTTACGGGACGCTAGCTTGGCTTGAAACCACGCTCCCACTTTATGGTGGTGATTACATAGGCCAGCCTGGCGGCGTGCTCGTGTCTGTACAAGACACAGGCAATGCTATTCGTGGCCCGTTACGTGGTGATCTATTTTTCGGCGCCGGAGATGAAGCAGGTAACAAAGCAGGGGTGATGAAACATCCTGTGCGCTGGACAGTATTAGTGCCCAAAGCAATTGCACCCAAACCGACAGGTATGGGTTAGGTGGTTTCTAAGTCCAAAGATGGGCGCCCTTTAAAGCCTGAAGAAAAAATTGTTTGGAAGCGCGTGGCTAAAACAGTCGCTCCGCGCAGAGCAGAAAAAGGTCCAAAATCTGCCAAGCCGCTTCCGACCAAAGAAGATTTTGCGAATATGCTCCGCCTCCCGCCTGATGTTGCGCCCGCGCCGAAGGGTCTTCCGCAAAGTCTTGACCAAAACCAAGATAAAAAAACCCGCCGGGGCCGCGTTGAAATTAACGCGAAAATAGACCTCCACGACATGACTCAAGCCCAAGCTAAGCCCGCTTTGCTAAAGGCCATCATCCGCGCCAGTAACCGTAATTATAAATGTGTGTTGGTGATTACGGGTAAGGGCTTACGCGGTGAAGGTGTTCTACGCCGAAATTTCATTGGCTGGATAGGAGACCCACAAATCAGACCCTTAATCGCAACCTATGCACAAGCGCATATTAAACATGGCGGTAGCGGAGCCTGGTATGTATTTATGAAGAGCTAAGTGCTTATTCTATCTTAGCCTTAAACTCTATGTTTATTTCCGCCGTATTTGTTGTGGCGTCACGAAGTGTCCCTGCCGGCGTAAGCCTGATATGCGTTATGGTTGAATCATAAGGTGTGCTTGGAAGCAGCTGGCCTTAATAATTTTATAAAATAAACTTGCTCAAATCTTGATCGGCGGCGAGTTTACCGACGTGTTCTTGCACGTAAGTCTTATCAATTACTACCGTTTCACCGCCTTTATCTGTGGCTTTAAAACTAATATCATCGAGTAAACGTTCCATGACAGTGTGAAGCCGCCTTGCGCCGATATTTTCAATAGTTGCGTTCACTTCGGCAGAAATTTTGGCAATTTCGGCAATGCCATCTTTTGTGAAATCGAGCGTGACATCCTCAGTCGCCATTAGCGCCTTATATTGTTTTATCAGGCTGGCTTCAGGTTCGGTGAGGATGCGCACGAAATCCTCTTCGGTCAGGGCGCGAAGCTCAACTCGTATCGGCAGGCGGCCCTGTAATTCAGGTAGTAGGTCTGATGGCTTTGCGACGTGAAAGGCGCCACTCGCTATAAACAATATATGATCTGTTTTAACGGGCCCATATTTTGTTGAAACGGTAGTGCCTTCAATCAGCGGAAGTAGGTCTCGCTGTACGCCTTCGCGGGACACATCGCCACCGCGGGCATCAGAGCGGGTCGTAATTTTATCAATCTCGTCCAAGAACACGATACCGTCTTGCTCGGCCAGTCCTACAGCTTCGCGTTTAATTGCGTCATCATCGAGGAGCTTATCAGCTTCTTCCGATAGGAGCGGCCCGTGGGCATCGCCGATTTTCATTTTCACTTTTTTTGTGCGCCCGCCTTTTCCGAGCAGGGTGGACAAATCCATCATGCCCATCGACGCGCCGGGCTGTCCCGGGATTTCAATTCCTTGAAAAGGGGAGGCATTGTCGGAGAGCTCTAATTCAACTTCGGTATCGTCCAATTCGCCTTTGAGAAGTTTTTGACGAAATTTATCACGGCTGGCTTCGCGCCCGCCTTCACCGACAAGCGCGTCCAAAATACGTTTCTCTGCGGCGAGTTCGGCTTGGGCGCTGACTTGCTCACGCTTAGTATCACGCAGGAGCGAGATGGAGGCTTCGATGAGGTCGCGGATAATCTGTTCCACATCGCGGCCGACATAACCAACCTCGGTAAACTTCGTCGCTTCAATCTTGATAAAAGGCGCTTGGGCGAGCTTGGCGAGGCGGCGGGAAATTTCGGTTTTACCTACGCCTGTCGGCCCGATCATCAGGATGTTTTTCGGCGTCACTTCATGGCGTAAATCATCCGCCACGCGGCGGCGACGCCAACGGTTACGCAAGGCAATAGCCACGGCGCGCTTGGCATCGGATTGGGCCACAATATGGCGGTCAAGTTCGGAAACTATTTCTCGGGGTGTAAAATCTGTCATAGCCCTAAAATGGGGGCTAAAATGCACAAATCAAGGTTTATAATGTGGGTCAAATGGCGGCGGAAAAATAGGGAGTTTTGGCAATATTTTCAGCAGGCCATTACGCGCCGTATGCCAACCTGCTCCCAAAAATATAATCGCCCCGCCCAGCAGGAGGAATGTCACCGCAACGACGGTTCCAAATCCCATGCCCGTTCCGTCAAAGAGATATCCCATGGCAAAGGCAGCATAGCCCAGAGAGGAGACAATCAAAGCACGTCGATTAATAGCCAGGCCGACGACTGTAATCACCGCGACAATAATCATGACAATAGCCGCATCTCCGCGGTCCAAACTCACCATGGGGACAAAGCCAAAGAGGACATCTTTTTTGAGCGAGACAGTTTGTAAGGCGAGACCATGAATGATGAGCGGCGCGGCGAGAAAATGCAGCCAAAAGGCATTATCGGCGAAACGGGTGGTTCGGTGTTTGTCATTCACATCATAGAGCAGAGCTAGGACAAAAATAACTAGGCCGCTGAGTAACAAACCTAATCCAAATTGAGACCTTAAAAATTCAGGTGCAACTTGGTTCACCAAAGTTGCTGCGAGATAGAGCCCCGCCAAGGCTATGAGCGCAATACAGAAAGGCAGGCGAATGCGTAGATAAAATAACAGCATCGCGCCCAGTGTAATAAGGGCTGTTATGATATCCCCTCCAAGGCCAATATCTCCTAAAACAGTTTGAACGCCGCGTTGGGTAAAGAGCAGGAAAGCCAGGGCTGTAATAAGCGTTGGCAAATGGGCGCGTTTCTTACGGCCAAAAAATTCTGCCATGAGCCACATGATTAAAGCGGCAATGAGAAAGGATTTTCCCCCACCCATAAGTCCCGCAAAAACCGAGAGACCAAATGCAAAAATCCCAACCCCGATAGAGATAAAGACATCGGAGAAGGACCGCAGAAAACGCATCTCATCTTCATTTCCAATTTGCGCGAGATGAGTTTCTGAAACACCTAATTTTGCTCGCATCGTTTCGGCCTGAGCGTTGGAAATAATCCCGGCCTTTAAGGCTTTGCTAATTTGTGAGGGCGTCATGTCAGTCATAGGACTATTTTAATCATCTCGTAGCCACCCTGTGATTGAATACCGCCCCCCTTTTGCGAAGCTAGAGACTTGAGTTACGATATGTTTGCGTGGGACTTTGAAAAGGGTGAGCGAGTTAAATGTTGGTGAAAACCCCAATTGCGTATCGTTATTTTCATCCAACATTAGTAATTGTCCGCCCCAATTAGGAGACCAGTCTTTCGTAAATCCCATAACATAGGCGACGCGGCGCTCGGCATCGGATCCGGTGTCATCATGTGTATTGAGGAAATGCCCCGATGCATAGAGTGTTGCCTGACCGTCAACTTTTTTAACGCTGGACTCATTTGTAATCGTTTTGACGAAGTTATAAAATTCTGGAGAGTTTAGGTACTCGGTCATTTTATGCAGTGGCCAATTGGGGTCGCGTTGGTTCAGATAATTTTGAATCATTGGATAGCAAGCGTAAAAATAGGAGAAACCTTCGCTGGCTTGGACCATAATGCTTCTAAGAATTGTTTTCCGCTCTTCATTGGCCAAGCCAGCCCAATCTTCTGGCCTGTAATATAAATGGGAACCGTCTGGGTTAGCATGAACAACATGCCAAGGTGTTTGATTGGCGAGGTTCTGGTGAATAGATTCAGCAACATCATCCGGGAATAGATTTTTTATGCGCACAAAGCCATTTTTGGCATAAGCTGCGGCTAATTCTTTAACGTTATGAGTACTGCATAGAGCTATTTTTAAATTTGACATAGCTACTCATACTCAATTGAAGCCTAGGTCAAAAGAGTTTTATAATATACTTTTACGAGAAAACTATTAGACTACATGCTTATTTGACTTGAATGAGCCGTTTTAATTTGCCAACTAATTTTTGGAAACTGTAAGGAAAATTTCATGTCACGACTTTTTGCGTCTTTGGCGCTAGGAACAAGTTTATTGTTTGCGGGTGTAGCTCAAGCAAAATTGGCCCCGGTTGATCATTACTCTCGCATGCCAGCATTTTATGATGCTTCATTGTCGCCAGATGGAAAGTTTATGGCGACCATTCAGGACAGTAAAGGTCAATACATTCTACGTGTTTATAATCTTGCAGACCCATCGGATAAAAAGCTTCGCGCGACAAAATATGGCAAAGACCTTCGGGTAAATTATATTCGCTGGGCCAATAATGATACAATTTTAGTCAATGTTTCAATTCCACAAAAATTTCGGAATCAGATTATTCAGACGGGTTTCATTTATGTCGTTGATAAAGATGTCAAAGATGCAGAGGTTTTATTGAAGCCAGATGCGCGAGGCGGGACTGGCAGTAATATCTCTCACTCGACCGGCTTTCGGCAATTTAATAATGTCATTATTGATCATCTTCCTCATGACCCTAACCATGTTTTGATGTCTTATGGGGTCGAGGACCAATTTAAGCCAGGCGTCCATAAAATGAACATTAATACCCGCCGAGCAGAGCTGGTTAAAAAGGGAAACATTACGACACAGGGCTGGATTACAGATAGACAGCATCGTCTCAGAGTAGGTTATGGCCGCAGGGACCGGAATGGTGAAGAGACTTTGGTTATTAGGGATTCGAATAGTGATATTTGGAAAAATGTCTCTGAGTTTCCTGGATTGACGGCAGACACATCCGTGTGGGGGTTCACGGAGAACCCTAATGAGCTTATTATCGGGGACCACAAAGATAAAGATACACAGGGACTTTATATCTATGATTTGGCGCAGAAGCGGGAAACTCGAAAACTGTTTCATCATGATAAATATGATGTACGAAGTATTCTGTTAAGCGCGGATGGAAAGAAAGTGGTTGGCGCTAGTTTTTTGGCTGATAGTAGTGAAAAGGTCTATTTCGACGCTGCCTATAAAGCTGCACATGCTCCTATTGAAGCGAAATTTGCAGGCTTTCAAATCAGCTACTATGACCGAACGCCTGACAACAAAAAATTCCTATTTAAGGCCAGCGCGCCAAACCTGCCTCCGATGATGTATTTTTACGATGCAACAACCGCTGAGTTTAAACCTATAGGTGAAGACTATCCAGAAATTGGTACGACGCCTCAAGGAGACGTAACCAAGGTGAGTTATAAGACGCGCGATGGATACATGATTGGGGGGTACCTTACCACACCTCCGGCCATTGGCGAAGGTAAAGTTGCGCTGAAAAACTTACCTTTCATTATCATGCCACATGGCGGCCCTTACTCTCGAGATACCATGACCTATGATTTCCTAGCCCAATTTATGTCATCTCGTGGTTATGCGGTTTTGCAAATGAACTTCAGAGGCTCAGATGGTCTTGGATATCAGCACCAACAGGCAGGCCGTAAAAACTGGGAGGTCATGCAAGAAGACGTCGAAGATGGAACCCGTTGGCTAATAGAGAAAGGATATGCGGACCCAAATCGGGTTTGTATCGTAGGTTGGTCTTATGGTGGTTACGCAGCGCTTATTGGATCAATTAAAAATCCTAAACTCTACACTTGTGCGGTGAGTATTGCGGGCGTGACTGATCTGAATGATATGGTTAGCGATTTGAAGAAAAATAGATTTGGTAAGTTCACTGCGCGTGACTTCATGCTTAAGGGATTTGAAGGCGGGGATAACATTAAGGCCAACTCACCCGTGAAGCGAGCTGAAGAGCTAGTTACACCGTTGCTTTTGGTGCATGGTACAAATGATATTCAAGTTCAGTTCGACCAATATAAGCGCATGAAAGGCGCTCTTAAGAAAAGCAAAGCTAAGAAAAACTTTGTAGAAATCAAAGGCGGGGATCATAGCCTTGCCACTTCAGAGCATCGGAAAATGTTGTTCGAGGCGATGGATAAGCATTTAAAAGCGCATTTGGGTGATAGTGCAGCTGCCCCGTAACCTAATTCGTCTTGGTCGTGATGACGCGTTGCGGGAAGGGGATTTCGATGCCTTCTTTATCGAAAGCGGACTTGATGG
>JAHDCL010000095.1 GCA_020629875.1 Hellea sp. | reverse complement strand
AAACACCCGCACCTATACGCGAATTAAGCGCGCCGTATAGCGGGGTTTGAGGGGATTGCAAGCGTTTTATTGGACGCGATATCACTAGAAATTACATTGAAAATATTGATAACAATCTGCGAGAATCAATTGATTTCAATCCATCAGCTTGGCACCCAAGTATTAAGTATCTGAGGATGGGACTACACGATGCCAAAATTGAAAAAGAATCTGACGTTATTTGACGTCTATGCCATGTCGACGGGGGCGATGTTTAGCTCGGGCTTATTCCTACTGCCTGGTATAGCAGCTTCTTACACTGGAGATTCCGTTTATCTCGCATATCTCTGTGCTGGCTTCCTCATCCTCCCCGCGATGTACTGTATGGCAGAGCTATCTACCGCAATGCCGAAAGCTGGCGGTACCTATTACTTCCTAGACAGATCAATGGGGCCCTTAATGGGGACTATAGGTGGGCTGGGGTCATGGGTAGCTGTTGTATTCAAAAGTGCCTTCGCCCTTGTAGGCATGGGAGCCTATCTCGGGCTGTACTTGGACCTCCCTTTCACCCTACTTGCGATATTGCTGACCATCGGCTTCGGCTTAATCAATATTTTTGGTGCTAAAGAAACAACTTTACTGCAAAGGATTCTTGTCTCAGCTTTGGTCGTAATTCTGATTGGGTTCATAATTTTTGGCGCCTCAGAGATAAACGGAACATCGGGTCTTTTTCCTAATCATGACGACTCACCCTTTTTCTCTTCTGGCCTTATCGGCTTTATATCAACTATTGGATTGGTTTTTGTATCATATGCTGGCCTCACAAAGGTCGCCAGTGTCGCAGAAGAAGTTGAAAATCCGGATAGAAACATTCCACTGGGCATGACCCTCTCGCTGGTGACCGCAACTATAATATATACGCTAGGCACTGTGATCCTCATCAACCTTCTGCCGCCGGAGGAGCTACATCAAAGCTTGACCCCCGTAGCAGATGCTGGCCGCAAATTTCTGGGCTGGGTCCCGCTCGACTTAGGAGTCATCTTGATTGTTGTTGCGGCTATCGCGGCTTTCGCCTCGACAGGAAATGCAGGGATTATGTCCGCCTCCAGATACCCCTACGCGATGGCGAAAGACAAACTCATCTCTAACAAGCTCTCGCAACTTGGGCGCCACGGCACGCCTACGGCCGCAATCATCTTAACCGTCATCGCCATGATATTTGTGCTGCTAATTTTTGACGTCGAAGGCGTAGCTAAACTCGCCAGTGCCTTCCAGCTATTATTATTCGGCCTCATTTGCGTCGCTGTTATTGTCATGCGCGAAAGCCGCATTCCAACATATAAACCAGGTTTCAAAGCGCCTTTCTATCCTTGGCTTCAAATAGCGGGTATTCTGATCGCGTTTTGGTTAATTATTGAAATGGGAATTCTCGCTATTGCCTTTACCGGCATGGTCTTGATTGGCTGCGTTCTGTGGTACCATTTTTACGCTTCTGGCAATCTTGAGCGCCGCGGTGCAATTTTCCACGTCCACCAACGCCTTGGGCAGCAAAAATATGAGGGGTTAGAACGGGAGTTGATGACGATAATTCATGATCGTACTCAAGCTCAAAACCTTTCTTATGAGGGTGTTGTGGCGCGCAGCGCTATCATGGATTTTCGCTATGGGAAATATGACCCAGAACACCTCAATCAATTACTGGGAGAAGCCGCCAAGAGACGTTTCGCTGATGAGGATGGTAAAGACCTGGAGTATGAAAGCATCTTCCGTCATGCGTGGAACTTCAGGCCCATCGGGGACGGTGTATACTTAGCCTTAAAAACCGAACCCACAGTTCCCAATCCGGAACTCATTGTGTGTCGGTTTGGTCCGCAGGCACAGATTGATATTCCAAACATCGATAATGCCCATACATTACTCTTCTTGGTCTCCCCGCCTAAACCCGTCGGCCTCGACCTGCGTATTGCCGGTCACCTAGCAGAAGTGGTCCAAAGTGACAATTTCACTGAGCGTTGGCTTTCTGCGAAGGATGAGAAATCGTTGAATGAAATATTGATGCGCGATGATCACTTTTATCATGGCCCCGCAAAGTCTCTCCCCTTCCTGCGGGATCAATTTGGCAAAACAGTCGGAGAGTTAGAGCTACCGCAATCTTGTCTCATCGCCTTGATAGAACGGCAAGGCGCCTTGATAATCGCTAAGCCTGACGTTGTTCTGATGGAAAATGACGACATCGCTATTATCGGTGAACCAGAGGATATCGCAAAACTATCTTAGGTTAAGTGCTAAGCCGCTATCTCGGTTATCATTTCAACGGCGCTATTGGCTTTAATGGCCTTTTGTATCGATGGATCAATGCCCCATTTCCCGGGCAAGCGCCAATGACCTTCTCTTTGGTCGCCCAGCGGGGCGAAAATTTCGACATATCCCGTTGTTTTAGCGGGCGCAGACTTCAGGGTCTCAAGTGTCTTTTCAAGCTCGTCCAATGTTTCAATCGTGGCCGAGCGCAGGCGTATCTGGAGGCCCTTGATGAGGGCCGCTTCGCCCGTCAACTCCAAAGAGCTAATCGTATTAGCAAATAGGCTTATCTCGCCTTCACGGTCTTTAGCCTCCGCCGTAAGTTCGATGAGGGCACCCGCTTCTAATATATTACGATTCACGGCAAGAAGATCTTCGCCAAAAAAGACCTCAAAGTCCCCTGTTGGGTCGGAAATATTGACCCATGCAAAACGCTTACCGCGTTTACTCATTCGCTCCTGACGTTTACGCACCACCCCCGCGAGCCGCACGTTCCGTGCACCTGCTTTATAGCGCTCTTCAATATCCGCGGCCATTATCGCCTTTTTACGTTCCAATATTGGCAGGTAAGTTTCCAGCGGATGGCCGCCAAGATAAAACCCAATAGCGCCTAACTCGTGATCGAGTTGCTCGACATTGCTCCAAGGTTGTGGGTTTGGCAGATCTGGCTCCGCCATAGTTTCAGGCGCATCGCCAAATAGGCTATTCTGTGCGCTCTCTTTTTCAAGCGCGGCTCGAGACCCAATTTGTTGTAAGGTTGAAGCCGAAGCCAATGACTTAGCGCGATTTGGTTCAAGGCAATCAAAAGCCCCGCCTCGCGCCAAGTTTTCAAAAGCGCGCTTATTAACGATGCGCGTATCCACTCGGCGAGCAAAGTCGAACAGGTCTTTAAACGGGCCGCCCTCTTCGCGTACCTCCACCACATGACGCATGGCTTCCACGCCCACATTTTTAAGCGCCCCCAAGGCGTAAAGCACTGCTCCGTTTTCCACGTCAAAATCTGCCATCGAACGGTTAACACAAGGCGGCTCGATTTTCATCTCCATGCGCTTAGCTTCTTGGAAGAACTGCGCCAGCTTTTCGACATTGGCTATATCGAGAGACATAATCGCCGCGATGAATTCGGTAGGATGTAATGCCTTGAGATAAGCCGTTTGAAATGAAATCATCGCATAGGCGGCTGCGTGAGATTTGTTAAATCCATAGCCTGCAAATTCGTTCACCAAATCAAAGATGGAATTGGAGAGCTTGCTATCCACATTCATGCGCTCCGCGGCGCCCTCAACAAAACGCGAGCGCTGCCGATCCATCTCGGCTTGGTCTTTCTTACCCATTGCGCGGCGCAAAAGGTCCGCCTCACCAAGTGAGTATCCAGAAAGCACCTGAGCAATCTGCATGACTTGTTCTTGATAAATGATGACGCCGTAAGTCTCTTCCAGAATCTCTTTCAGGCTTTCATGGGGGTATTCAATCTCGGCACGGCCATATTTCCGGTCAATATACATCGGTATATTTTTCATCGGGCCCGGCCGATAAAGCGAAATAAGAGCGGTGAGTTCCTCGATGCTGTCAGGGGCCATTTTGCGCAGAACATCCCGCATACCCGAACTTTCAAGCTGGAACACACCCGCAGACAACCCATCGGCCAATGGTTTATAGGCTTCAGGCGTTGTGGTGCTAACGGCGTCAATATCGAGCTCTATGCCTTGCTTGGCGAGATATTTTACGCAGCGATCGATTACGGTGAGTGTTTTCAGCCCCAAAAAGTCAAACTTTACGAGGCCCGCTTTTTCAGCCCATTTCATTGTAAACTGGGTGGCAGGAATATCAGAGCGTGGATCACGGTAAAGTGGTATAAGCTCGGTTAACGGACGATCGCCAATTACCACACCCGCCGCGTGGGTTGAAGCATTGCGGTATAACCCCTCAAGGCTTAGCGCCGTTTTAAGCAAACGATTGACCGCTGGGTCTTCGGCCTGCGCCTCACGCAAACCCTTTTCCATCTTAATCGCCTCGCCAAGCGTTACCGGGTTGGCAGGGTTTGAAGGAACAAGCTTCGCCAGACGATCAACTTGCCCCAGCGGCATTTGCATAACGCGCCCTACATCGCGTACTACGGCACGCGCTTGGAGAGTACCAAAGGTGATGATATGAGCCACCTGGTCTTCGCCATATTTTTCCTGAACATATTTGATAACTTCGCCGCGCCGCTCTTGGCAAAAGTCGATATCAAAGTCGGGCATGGATACCCGTTCAGGGTTCAAAAATCGCTCAAATAGCAATCCATATTTTAATGGATCCAAATCCGTAATGGTCAGCGCCCACGCCACTACGGAGCCCGCACCTGAACCCCGTCCAGGGCCCACGGGAATGCCCTGCGCTTTGGCCCATTTTATGAAGTCCGAAACGATAAGGAAATAACCCGGAAATCCCATCTGGCGGATAATCCCAATTTCAAAATCGAGCCTTTCGTAATATTCTTCCTCAGTCGCCGCGAGCTCAATTTTCTCCAAACGCGCCTTGAGACCATCTTTGGCTTGCTGGGCTAGAATATCTCCTTCACTGAGAGAGCCATCGCCGAAGTTCGGTAAAATCGGTGCACGCTTATGAGATTTAAAGGCGCAGCGCATGGCAATATCTACTGTATTTTCAACAGCTTCTGGAATGTCCTTAAATAACTCGGCCATCTCTTCGGATGATTTGAAATAATGTTGCCGTGTGAGTTTTCGGCGGTCTTTCTCAAGAATGTAAGACCCCTCATTCATCGCTAAGAGGGCGTCATGAGGTTCATAAATATCAGGGTCTAGGAAGTAAGGTTCATTGGTGGCGACAAGTGGCAGTTCCTTGGCATAGGCCCAATCAATCAGAACCTTTTCCGCCTCTATCTCATGCGGGAGATCATGGCGCTGTAACTCCACATAGAGCCTTTTTGGATAAATCGCCGCCAAATGATCAAGCCATTTTTCGGCCTCTTCCAGTCGCCCCTGGCAAATCAGCTTATTCAGTGCGCCATCCGGCCCGCCCGTCAGCGCAATCACGCCCTCCGCAAGTTCTGCTAATCGTGCAGATTTAACATGAGGCAAGTCCGTGGCATCAACATCCAAAAACGCCGCACTGGTCAGCTTCATCAGATTACCATAGCCCGCTTCATTTTGGGCCAGCAATGCAATCGTGCCGTCCGGATCTTTACGGAGCTGACCGGGCTGATCGTCAATTTCCAGATCAAGGCTGAGGGTCAAGCCCATAATAGGCTGAATGCCCTCACCGCTCATAATGTCGGAGAACTCAAGCGCTCCGCACATGTTGTTCGTGTCTGTTAGCGCCAAAGCCGGCATTCGCATGGAGCGCGCGCGTTTAGCGGTTTCTTTAATCTTAAGCGCGCCTTCAAGCATAGAGTAAGGCGAGCGGGAGCGGAGATGCACGAACATCGGCGATTTAGCCACGATTTCCTCCGCTTATAGTCGGGGCTTATTAGCCTCCGAGAACCATCATCCACATTGTCGCGACACCGACGAATCCGGTCATGACAACTCCAGTCGTAACATCCAAAGCGATCTGTTTCATAGCATCCTCCTAAACAAAACTGTGCGTTAAACCGCGCTATTCCTTATATGTTCATGTTTTGTTCTATACATAACTTACCCACATGTCAACAACTGATTCGCTTATCCTCTGGACAGGGCTAGCGCTGCTGAGCAGAAGAGAAGGATGAAGAGCTTTTACTCCCCGCGTACTGCTACCGCCGTCATTATCGCTAATATGGTCGGGACGGGTGTATTTACCTCTCTAGGCTTTCAGCTCGTCGATATTCAGTCGGTCTTTGCTATTATGATGCTCTGGATTATTGGCGGCGTCGCTTCTCTTTGCGGGGCTGCGACCTATGCCGAACTAGGGGCGGCCCTTCCCCGCTCAGGCGGTGAGTATAATTTCTTGGGGCGGATATATCATCCTGTAGCGGGATTTATCTCGGGCTGGGTATCAGCCGTTATTGGCTTTGCGGCGCCCATCGCCGCCGTGGCACTTGCTTTTGGGAAATATAGCACCGCCGCCCTGCCCGGCGATCATGCGCCTTGGATTGGCAAAGCCCTCGCTTGCGCGCTTGTGATCATCGTGACGCTTATCCATGGCCGCAACCGTAAAGCCAGCGGGCAGTTTCAATTTGGCTTCACCGCGGTGAAGGTCATTCTTATTCTCGCCTTCTGCCTTGCCGCATTTGCTTTTACCTCTAACCCGCAACCCATATCGCCTATGCCCCAAGCAGGAGATTGGGACGTTATGATGAGCGCAGCTTTTGGTGTCTCGCTTATCTATGTGGCCTATGCTTATACGGGATGGAATGCGGCGGTTTACATTTCTGGCGAGCTTGAGAACCCGCAGCGTGATTTACCTCGTATCCTCATATTCGGGACGGGGCTCGTCATGCTGCTTTATGTGCTCCTCAATTACGTCTTCCTTTACGCCGCGCCCATGGCCGAGATGGAGGGGCAAGTCGAAATTGGCTATATCGCCGCCAAAGGCATTTTTGGAGAGACAGGCGC
>JAHDCL010000094.1 GCA_020629875.1 Hellea sp. | reverse complement strand
TTAGGGGGTAACTATCACTTACTTGAAGTGAAGTTTTTGCGGCCTTAGCAGCTTTATCTACACCCTCTCACCGCCGCGCCCAATACATCGAGCACGCGTTGCTCGGCGATTTCATCGCCAATCTCTTTCTTTATTGTTGTGGCTTTCCAGCGCATGATCCAGTTTTTAGCCTCTTCGTCCCATTCAGTGCGCAGGGCGATGTCTTCTTTGCCGGCCGTTAGAATCATTCGGATCAGGCGGTTTTCATTAGAACCCAACGCTTTCGCCGTAGCATAGGCTTCATTATCTGCGGCGAGGGTCACGGGAATAGAGACTGTGCCCGTATCGACATCTAATTTGCAGACACGGTTCTCATGGCCGCCAAAATTAGTGCGACGAAAAATACGCTCTTTCATGCCTTCGGGTTCTGTTGCCGTCATCATGGTAAGCGCTTCAAACGCGGCTTCCGCAGATCTGTTGAGCGCGGTTTGATTGCTCGCTGGAATATCAAGGCGGTTCATGACATCTGAGCCGCTTTGTTTGATTTTATCTGTTCCCGTTTTGACAGTCTCCGTGACTGCGCCTGCCGCATTACCAACGGCCTTGGCAGGGGCCGCAACGACTTTGTATATGCCATAAGCGCCGCCCGCGAGCGTGAGGGTCACAACAGCAATCGCTACCCATTTAATTGCGCCAAAGGCATGATTTGCACTTTCTGCGACGGTGGCCGCGCGATCGGCGGTCTCCATGGCTTTTTTGCCATGATCAATGAGGGTGGGCTTCTCTTTGCCCTCGGAGGTATCTTCGGGTGTCTCTGTCAATTTAGTCTCTCCCCATAAAAAAGCCCGACACGCGCCGGGCTTTCAATTTTTATTTAAGCGTCTTCGGTTGGCTTAGGGGCGGGGAGGCCTTTGCCGCCCTTACGCCCTTCGATTTTCAGCTTAGCTGGCGGGACGATTTTGAAGGTTAGGTTTTCCTTCTTGCGGTCCACACCCACTTTCACCAATCCGCCTTGTTTTAACTTGCCAAAGAGTATCTCATCCGCGAGCGGTTTTTTGATATATTCTTGAATAGTACGGCCAAGCGGACGTGCGCCATAGCGCTTGTCATAGCCTTTACTGGCCAACCAGAGATTGGCGCCTTTGGTCAGTTCGAACTCAATTTTACGATCTGCGAGCTGAGCTTCGAGCTGAATGACGAATTTATCGACAACCTTAGCAATGTCATCTGGCGACAGGGGCGCGAAGGAGACAACGGCATCCAGACGGTTCCTGAATTCAGGTGTGAAGCGGCGCTTAATCGCGGCGTCTTGCTCGTCATCTTTCATGCCGCGTCCAAAGCCAATTTCGGCTTTTGCCGCATCGGCAGCGCCCGCATTTGTCGTCATGATGATGATGACATTGCGGAAATCAACCTTCCGGCCATTAGCGTCGGTCAGGAATCCATTATCCATGACTTGCAGCAGGATATTATAGATATCCGGATGGGCCTTCTCGATTTCATCAAGCAAAAGCACAGAGTGCGGGTTCTGATTAACGGCGTCTGTCAAAAGGCCGCCTTGGTCATATCCGACATAGCCAGGAGGCGCTCCTATCAGGCGGCTCACGGTGTGACGTTCCATATATTCCGACATGTCAAAGCGCAGAAGCTCCAAGCCTTGTGTCATGGCAAGCTGTTTGGCGACTTCGGTCTTACCCACACCCGTAGGGCCAGCAAAGAGATAGCTACCGATGGGCTTATTGGGCTCACGCAGACCTGCACGGGCGAGCTTAACAGCTGCCGAGACTTGATCAATCGCCGTGTCCTGACCAAAGACCATACGTTTTAGATCCATAGGTAAAGATTTGAGTGCCTTCTCATCATCGCGCGAAATAGACTTTGGCGGGATGCGAGCGATTTTGGCAATAACGGCCTCGATTTCCTTGATGCCAATCTTCTTTTTGCGCTTTTTCTCTTCGACCAATTTGGTGCGCGCACCTGCCTCATCGATGATATCGATGGCTTTGTCGGGGAGTTTACGATCCGTGATGTGACGCACGGAGAGGTCCACCGCGCCTTGAATGGCGGCGTCGGTATATTTGACGTTATGAAACTCCTCGAAATAGGACTTGAGGCCCATGAGGATTTTCACGGCGTCTTCGGCCGTGGGTTCGGAGACATCAATTTTGAGGAAGCGGCGCGAGAGGGCGCGGTCTTTTTCAAAATGCTGACGATACTCTTTATAGGTCGTCGAGCCCATGCAGCGCAGCTTGCCTGACTGTAGGGCGGGCTTGAGCAGATTAGACGCATCCATTGCGCCGCCGCTGGTTGCGCCAGCACCGATGATGGTGTGTATTTCGTCGATAAACAAAATCGCGCCATCAGTTTCCTGAAGTTTCGTCATCACGGCCTTGAGGCGTTCCTCAAAATCACCGCGATAGCGCGTGCCCGCGAGCAGAGCGCCCATATCGAGGGAGAAGATAGTCGCGTCTTCCAGCACCGCAGGCACGTTTCCATTAACGATGCGGCGTGCAATGCCTTCGGCAATCGCGGTTTTACCTACGCCGGGGTCCCCCACAAGCAGCGGGTTATTCTTACGGCGGCGCGAGAGCACCATGATGCAGCGCTCAACCTCTTCGTCACGTCCAATAAGGGGATCAATATCACCCTCAGCGGCCTTTTGATTTAGGTTGACTGTATATTCCTCAAGCGGATCTTTTTTCTTTGCGTCTTCACCTGCGGCGGCGTCATCTGCGCCTTGGATGGGTTTGGAGACTGTGGATTCGCCAGATTTAGAAATGCCGTGGCTGATATAATTGACCGCATCATAGCGTGTCATATCCCGCTCTTGCAGGAAGTAAACAGCATGGCTCTCGCGCTCAGCAAAGAGCGCGACGAGGGCGTTTGCGCCAGTCACTTCTTCACGGCCAGAGCTTTGTACATGGATCACAGCGCGTTGGATGACGCGGTGGAAACCGGCCGTTGGGCGGGCTTCCTCAAAATCTTCAACGGTGAGGGACGCTAGGTCCTCGTCCAAATAGCGCGTAACATCGGCGCGCAAGGGGACAATGTCGACATCACAGGCCGTAATCACAGCTGCGGCGTCTTTATCGTCGAGCAGGGCGAGCAATAGATGCTCTAGGGTCGCGAGTTCATGCTTGCGGTCTGTCGCAAGTGTTAGCGCCCGGTGAATTGTCTCTTCAAGAATGGGAGAAAATGAAGCCATTATAAATTCCTTTCGAGAGTCATATGTTGGCGCGCAATCATGTCTTTTCAAGGGTGCATTGCAGAGGATGCTGTGCACGTTTGGCCGCGTCCATAACTTGTGCGACTTTTGTTTCCGCGACTTCAAAGGTATAGATGCCGCAGGTGCCTATGCCTGTCTGGTGCACATTTAGCATGATTTGCGTGGCTTCTTCTTGCGTCTTTTTAAAGATGCCCATCAGGATAGAGACAACGAATTCCATGGGCGTGTAATCATCATTCATCAGAATGACACGATACATAGAGGGCTTTTTCGTCTTGGGACGAACCTTAGTGGCGACACCGCGTTCTGGGGTGTTTTCGCCCTCATCATTGTCAGAGCCAGACATCACAATTCGATTCATTTCTATCATTACCTAAAGCTAGGGCTTAATACGCGTAATGAAAAGGCCGAGACTGCGACAATCCCGACAAGGTTGTGAATAGTTAATGTCTTTTGCGCTATCGGCCCGCCGTTCGCGCGCCGCCGCCCGCCGATTTGGCGCCGCTTGCGACATCACGCTCTGTGATGAAAGCCTCTTCTAGGTCAGCATAGAAGGCGATTTGCGCCTTGACGCGAGGGTCTTCGATAAGGGGGTCTGGGGCGTTTATAGGCTTCTTTTTCAGTCCCTTATGCGCCGCCAGCATGTATTTTTTCCAGGCGTCAACCGGCAATAAGCCGCCCGTGATTTTACGCATAGAGGAGTTGTCATCATTCCCCATCCAGACGCCCGTTGTATATTGTGCTGTAAAGCCGATGAACCAAGCATCTCGGTAATCTTGGGTCGTGCCGGTTTTGCCAGCCGCTTGGCGGGAGCCGAGCTGAGCACCGTAACCTGTTCCGCTATCGATAACGTCGCGCAACATTGATGTCATTTGCCGCGCATAGGGGACGGGATAAGCGCGAACGGGACTAACCGTGCGGCGGGTGTAAAGCGTCTTTTTGGCGGTGTCGGTTATGCTTTCCACGAAATAAGGTTGATGGGACAGGCCTTCATTGGCGAAAACCATATAGGCTGAAGTCATGTCCACCAAAGTCGTTTCTGAAGAACCAAGAGAAATCGAGTATTCAGGGCGCATTTCTGTCTTTATCCCGAAACGCGTCGCGATATTGGCAACGCGCGTTGGGCCTATTTCTGCAGTCACTTGGGCGGCGATAGTGTTGATGGAGAGCTTAAGGGCTTCGCGTAATGTCATGGGGCCGCGATAGCGCTTAGTGTAATTCTCCGGCGCCCAATCTGCGATTTCCGTAGGCTGATCAATGCGAATAGTACCTGGGGTGAAGCCGTCTTCGAGGGCGGCGGCATAAACAAAGGCTTTGAAAGAGCTGCCCGGTTGCCGCTTGGCTTGGGAAGCGCGGTTGAATTTCGAGGCTTTGTAATCACGGCCGCCCACCATCGCGCGAATAGCGCCTGAAGTATTATCAATAGAGACGAGCGCGCCCTCGCTGACTTTTTTGGATTTTTCATTTTTGCTGACAATAGAGTTTATCGACTCATGTGCCGCGTTTTGAAGCTTCGTATCAATCGTGGTCTTAACAATTAGGTCTTTGTGATTGCTGCCGATGAGTCCATGAGCCTGTTCCGATATGAGATCAAAGGCGTAGCCAAGCACATCAGGCGCAATAAGGGGCGCCGCATCTTCGGCAATAACTGGAGGCGCTTCTAAGGCGTTGGTCAAGGCGTCATAGCTAATCATCTCGTTGACCAACATACGGTCCAGCACAAGTTTGCCCCGCGTCCAAGCGCCCTCATAATTTGTGACGGGGTTATAGCGGCTTGGCGCTTTAGGTAGCGCCGCGAGCAGGGCAGCTTCTGAAAGGTTTATCTCTCGAGCTGATTTTCCGAAATAGCGCTGCGCGGCGGCTTCGACGCCAAAAATTTGCGGCCCAAGGCTGATGCGGTTCAGGTAAAGCTCTAAAATCTCAGGCTTAGAGAGAATTGCTTCCATATCGCGAGCAAGAAGCGCCTCTTGAAATTTACGGCGATACGTCTTTTCCGGTGTCAAAATCATCGTTTTGACGAGCTGTTGGGTCAAGGTCGAGCCGCCTTGGGCTTTTCCGCCGGCTTTGGTATTGGCGAATACCGCTCGGATGATGGCTTTCTGGTCGATACCAGCATGCTCATAAAAGCGCTCATCCTCAATGGCGAGGAAGGCATTTGAAACATAATCTGGCATGTCGGTGAGTTTTAGCGGTTCGCCGACGAGGGGGCCGCGATGCCCGATCACATTTCCGTCTTTGTCCAAAAGCGTCATATTAGGCTTTAGGTTCATTTCCCACATCGTCGCCTTGTCGGGTAGGTTGGGCATGCCATCCAATAGGTAATAGCGAGTCTGGAAATAGCCAAAGGTCGCGATGAGGCATAGCACAGCCAGTACGGCCAAGATGATATTTCGCTTCTTGCGCGTCTTATTGTCATTCGCGACATCTATGTCTGCACGATATGTTGGCATGTTGTCATTCATTGTATATGCGAGTCCCCATGAGTGACAAATCGAATCTTCCGTTCTGGAAGACTAAAAATATGGCAGAAATGAGCCCCTCCGAATGGGAGAGCCTTTGCGATAATTGCGGGAAGTGCTGCTGCATACGCTTGGAAGATGAGGATACCGGCGATATTTACATCACCGATGTGGCTTGTAAGCTGTTTGATCCCCAGACATGCAAGTGCACAGATTACCCTAAACGTAGCCAAAAAGTTCCGGATTGCGTGACGCTGACAAAGGACAATGTAGATCAGCTTCATTGGATGCCGCGTACCTGTGCTTATCGCCTGGTCTCCGAGGGCAAAGATTTGCCTGACTACCATCACCTCATCAGTGGTTCGCGAGAGACAATTCACGAGGTCGGCATGAGTGTTCAGAACGCTGTGACCAGCGAAATATTCGTTAGTGAAGAAGAGCAAGCTACACGGATTGTCATTTGGCCGGGGGAACCGGATATCGGGTGACTAAGTGCCTGCCGCAAGCGGGTAATGACTTGAATAAAGAGGTCTGTTTCGACGCCAAATTGTTGCAACTCATTCGCAATTAGAGGCCCAAATTGTCACACTTATTTTCCCTGAAATTTCTGTAAGATAGGCGTTGCAATCAATCCACTGCCTGACTAGGTTCCGGCCCGATTGTGGACCGTTTTTTTGAGTCATTTTGACTTGTGAATATGTAACAAAAGAGCCCTTATGTCTGAGTTTTTGCTCGATTATTTGCCAGTTTTGATTCTGCTAGGAATCGCAACGGCTTTCTCCATCGCTCTGCTTTTGGCTCCCGTAATTATCGCGCCCAAGAGCGCGGACACAGAAAAGTTGTCCACATATGAGTGCGGATTCAACGCCTTTGACGATAGTCGGATGAAGTTTGACGTGCGCTTTTACCTTGTCGCTATCCTCTTCATTATTTTTGATATCGAGGTCGCTTTTCTCTTCCCTTACGCCGTCTCGCTGGGTCATGTTGGTTTTTGGGGGTGGTTTGTTGTCATGATTTTCCTTGCAGAGCTTGCCGTAGGTTTGGCCTATGCGTGGAAGCTTGGCGCTCTGGATTGGGAGTAGGGACGTGAACAAGATTTTGACACCCGCCAACTCTTCTGCCGTCGACCTTGGCACGCCCGCTTATGACCCGAAAAAGCATGATGCCTTTTTTGACGGGATGAGTGATCAGCTTGCTGATAAAGGTTTTAT
>JAHDCL010000012.1:4075-48895 GCA_020629875.1 Hellea sp. | reverse complement strand
ATGAGCCTGACGCAGCGATAGACAATCGCATTTTTCTGATAGCCCTCCCGCGCCAAGCCGCCATAGTCACGCGGCGTCCAGCGGGCCTTAGTACCCAGCTGCAAAGCCACGAGAGGCTGGCGCCCCGCCTTGGTTTCAGGGACAGCGTCAGAGGCAAGGCCAAAGGCCCCGCGAAACAGGTTTTTCATAAATGGATGTTTCCGAAAGGATGCAGCTATCAGCAGCTACATTTTTAACAATGAAGGTCTTATAGCCCAGCGCAGCGTTACCAAGGAAACATCTCTTGATTTAAAGGGTAAGTGCTTGAAATTATTATAGGATTATTTTCCTATATTTAGGATTGAGTTTACTTATTGTGAATATCTAACTAGAGACCACATTTTTTGTAAAATTGGTTCTGTCCTGTTAAAATTTTGTATGGTGACTGAAGGAGCTATATATTGCTGCGTCACCCCTCGCGTAGAAGTATGTGCCGCGCGCCTTCTTTGTTCATTCATTGCTCCAAGGTTAGATTGCAGAAGTGATAACTCTCCATTCCGCTCCAGGACCTTCTCTATTTCCAACAACCTCACTATACCAATCGCGGAACAGAGTAATTTTCTTCCGGAATTCTTGTAAGCAAACCCCGTGGTGCGAGAAATTTGAGATTCCAAGTCTTTCCGAGATTCAAATGTTCGTTGTTTGTGGCGAACGCAATTTCTTGCTATCTCGTCAAAAGTTTCCTCCAACCAACCGCAATATTCCAAGATAGCTAGCTTGGAATACATCATCGGTTTTATCTGCTCTCTCCCGCCGATATATTCATCGTATTGAGAATTAAGAAAGACCAAAGTTCTTCGAATTTGACCTGAATAAATCATGTAATATTAGCTAAAAATGGTGATTGAGCGGGCCAGTCTTGCTCTAACTTTTTCAGTGGCAGATAACCCTTCAGACAACGATTGAACGCTAAATAGGTCGTCTTCTCTCAAAGCATCGTACTTTCGTCTAACAGCTTCTTGAGGTAGGCCTTCCAAGGTATCCAAATTCAGTATCACTCCAACGAACATTGCCTCAATAACAGCTTTACTTAGTTTAGGCAGTGGCTCTGAATTAAAAATTTTAGAATAAACTACGTTGATTGCTCTAATAAATAGTGACTTCAACTTATCTGAAACACCTTCTTTAAGATTTTTTTGCTTAGCCATAAATCCATTGAGATACTTAGTTAGAGGAGACTTGTATTTTTCATGTTCCTCTGCGTACGCGAGCACCCTAAGAACTAATTCTTCATTTGAATATCGATACTTTTTCTTATCATTTATGTCGAATAAAGTCCGATATTCTGGAGTAGCAACTATTTCTTTCAACAACTCATTGAATGAACCATTATAAATACAATTCCGAATTTCTTGATTGGAAAGCTTCGAACCACCGGTATTAAGCCTATGAAAAATTGTGAATAGATATTCCTGGTGATTACGTTTTGAAAGGTCACAGCGAATTACTGTTATTGGAATGGTTGTATTTTCAACCCTCTCATAGATTTCTCTATGCTTTTCTCTCACATAGCTCACCTTCTTGTTAGAAATTTTTGGGTCGATATCATCCAATTTTGACAATCGCCATTCTTGATCCTCTAAAAACCTAATTATTGAGGACATTCTCTGCAATCCATCAACGACCTCGCGCTTATCAGTTTTGTAGTCCAAACTGATGCACATACTAGGAATGGGAAGTTGCTTCGCCAGGGAATCGATGAAGCGAGTCTGGCTCGATGGAGGCCAAACTATTTCACGTTGATAGTCCGGCTGTATATTTAATTTTCCAGATTGTTGAAGCCTAAAAAGGTCTGCACACGATCGAAGTTCATTGAAGGCAACTATGTCCGAAGGAGGGCTCTCATTGCTATCATCAGCCTCAGATTGCTCTAATTCAGCTTTTTCTAAGAGTTGTTCTGGACTAAGTTCATCATCAGATACTTCTTCAATCTCATCAACCATACTATCCTCCCTTTGGGAACAACCATAGGTTAGATTTTCAAAAATTGCCAAGGAAAATTATATGTTGAATTCTAGTTTCTATATAGTCTCCTTAATCCGGAGAAGAATCCTAAGCCGCTTCAAGCATATCCTCTGAGGTCATCTCACCTGCCGTAAACCTGAACTCGCCGCGCATCCCGCTCGGCTTTTCGGATAGGGTCCATTTCATAATGGTAGTCAGGATTTCGCTTTTATTGGCGAGGCTATCCAGATTTTTGCGTAAGGTTTTGACACTACTGTCAAAGTGAACCGATGTGGCTTGGCGGTTAATCTCTGGCCCGTTCTCGCTCATCCAATCGCGCGCAAAGCTCTCGGTGAGTTTGATATTGGGCGCAAAGACATCGCGGAGGTTCATCGCGGCTTGGCGAAAGATAGACAGCTCAGCATCTTGATCCATTTTCCCGGCTTTGACCATAACAGCCAATAGGGTCATCACATCAGTCCAATTTTGTGCGCGCATGTTTTTCTCCTCATGTCGTACTCGCACTGCTCGCTCAGATCTTTCACTCCCACGAATTGATCTGAGCTCACAGTGAGTAATGACAATGTGGAATATGGTGCCTGAACGAGTTCTGTCATTTCGCGGCGAAATCCGTTAAATTAGATTCATTATGAATTTTCGGTTAATGCGCAAAACCGCCCGCTTGGCGCGGCGCTTAGCGGCCCAAACTTCTCATCACCGATTTGAAAATTACGCTATTGGGATTGAAGATTTCATCTCTCATATCCGCATGGCTCAGCGTGGCGTTCATGACATGGCTGTGGGCCGGTTGCCCTGCTCCGCGCAGCGCTTGCTGAAAGTTCTGTGTGTGCTGCACGGCATCGGGCCGCGAGGCTGTAACATAGAGGTGCATGGGGCTATAGCGGGCACGCCGCTCAATCTGGTGGAGCGGCGAGGCGCGGCGCAGGGCGGCGGGATTGCGGCCAAAGACGCTGCGTTTTTGGCGATTGACCCAGCGCGAGAGTTTTCCTTCTGATTTTTGCGTCAGGTCATAAGACGCCGTATCAACGGAAAAGATGGCTTTGTAAATTTGTCCCGAAGGCGCCGCGGGCACATCCGGCGTGCCGACCCCCACCAAGGCGGCGAGATGGGCTCCGGCGGAATGGCCGGAAAGGACAAGCCTATTAGGATTTCCGCTATAGGCGCGGATATTTTTGCGTATCCATGCGCTGGCCTGAACGATATCTTTGACATTATCCGGATATTTATGCTTGGGCCCGAGCCTGTAATTCAAGCTCACAAGGATAACGCCCCTATCGGTATAGGCCTGAATGTCCGGGCGCTTTAATTTCTTATCCCCCTTGGTCCAGGCCCCGCCATGCACGAATATATGCACGGGGAGCCGCGCGAAATTATCTACGCCATCGGGGACATAAATATCGAGGATTTGCTGCGTCGAGACGGGCGTGTGGTGATAGGAAATATCTTTAAAGGTCTTAAACTCAGCGGCGCTAACCGAAAGCGAAACGCTCAAGCTGGAGAGAATAGCTAGAATAAACGTAACAACAAAACGCATGGCTCGCCTCCGGTTAGGGCCTTAATAACCCAAACGCGTCAGCGAGAGAAATCTTGCAAAGTTTTTGGGAGGGGCGATGTCGCCGATCGACTAAGCGGCCGAAAAGAGGCTCTGCGTTTTCTGGCGATCACCTAATAGGGCGCGGGCCAAGCCGTAATTCTTCTTCAGCTCTTTGCGCATGGTTTCATCGCCCAGCATAGAGGCGATTGTAATCGCGCCGCGGTAAGCTTCGACAGCATGGCCCAAGGCTTCGGTGTCATGATTGGCACGGCCAAGCGTGAGAAGTGTGTCGCCCAAAGCTTGCTGTACTTCCGCATTTTCACGCGGGGTATTTTCAATGGAATAAAGCTCTCTGGCAGACCGTAGCGCCTGCACCGCTTGGATTAACGGGGCTGTATCGCCGGTCTGCGAGGCGAGCAATACCATCTGGCTCGCGAGTTCGCGATTCAGTTTAGCAAGTTGATTATTTGTCTTCTTAAGACTGCGTTTTAAGGCCAGCTTATTCATCACAGTTCCGCTCCCACACGATTAAGGCGAAAAAGTGACAGTCCATGGTTAATTTGTAGTTAACCTTGATTAGATTTGAGCCAAAATTCGGCGGGCCGCGTGGCTATAATTTGCGCCGGCGCGCACGCGTATCAAAGGCAGGCCTACAGCGTCGAAAATCCCGTCTTTAAGAATGTCTGCATTGAGGGCGTCTTTATTATGGCTGCTCCCATCCAGTTCTATGGCGGCCTTGGGCCTGCCCTCTATATCAGTGATGAGGTAATCCACATGGCGCGACTTTACCCGTCCGCGCAGCTGCCAATGGGCCTGCCCTTTGATGGATTTTTTCACGCGGACAATATCTTCAAGCCGCACTTTGCTGTGAAGGTGATAATCATGAGGTAGCGCCCGCCGCAGCGCATTAAAAAAGGCGCGTTCCGAGCCATTAACGAAGAGGCTCTCAGCCCGTTCATAGGCTTGGTAGGTGCGCGCATCGGAGGGCGCGGTTTTGGGCGGCTTAAAGCCCTTATCCGTGAAAGATAACAGACAGAGCACCGCAAATACGCCGATAATGAAGATGACTTCAATCATACCTTACAACTAGAACATAACATGAACAATTACAATTGCCTTATGCGGGGAATAGCAGGTGATCTGAGCAAGAGCTCACGCACTGCCCAAACCAAGGCATCGGCGCGATCGGGACTGTGATTGAGCGCCTGTGTCCCCATAGCGGCGAGTTCATCTTCCAGCGCCGTGAAATATCCGCAATGGCGAACGCGGCCTTGTTCATATAGCAGCGCGACAGGTTCGGCCCGCGCTTGTTTACTGCGGCTGGCATGGACCGAGCGGATGGGCACGGCGGGATCGACGGCCCGCAAAATAGAACTCACAAGCTCTCCGCCCTGATTGGTCTCCGCGAGGATATAATCAGCCTGCCACGCCCTTGCCAATGAAATGGCGGCCTTCGCCCAGCCTTCGGGCGAGCGGCCCTGTACGGTTCCGTCCTGCAAGATGAAGGCGCGGGCTTCTCGTCCCTGCCCCGCGCGGCCCGCCATGATAAGGCCGCAGGCATCTGAGTGCGGGCCAGATGTGACAGGCGGATCAATAGCAAGGATAATTTTATCGCAATCCGGACGGGTTTCACTAAAGGCGCGCGCAAGCATATCCCGCGTCCACAGCGCGCCGGGATGGTCTTCTATATATTCCCCGCCCAGTTCCTGTCGCCCCAATTGCGTTCCGCCATAGGCGTCCTCCATGGAGGAGAGAAAGCTGGGCGCGAGGTTATCTGCATTATCTGCTGTGCTCCCGCGTGAGATTAAGAGCCCTTTTGTTTGCATCAGTGCCTTCAGCGCCGCTATCGGACGCGGCGTTGTTGTTATCACGAGCTGCGGAGCCTCGCCCAAACGCAGCGCCAAGCGCAGATTGGAGAGCGCCTGCTCGGGATAGGCCCAGGCGCAAAACTCATCCGCCCAAGCCGCATCAAATTGCGGCCCGCGCAAACCGTCAGGGTCTTCGGCGGTAAAGATATGCCCCACCGCGCCATTGGGCCAGTCAAGGCGGCGGCGCGAAACAGAGAATGTCGGGCGCTCGGACGGATAGCCGATATGCAGCAATCCACTCTCCCCCTCTAGCATCACTTCGCGTGCATCATTAATTGTCGGCGCGACAAGCGCGATACGGGATTTCCCGTGATGGGCGACTTGTTCGCGTATCCACTCCGCGCCCGTGCGCGTCTTGCCCGATCCTCGCCCGCCCAACAAAAGCCAAATTAGCCAATCGTCAAATTCTGGTGTTTGATGAGGGCGCGCTTGATGGGCCCAGTTCAGCGCATATTGGTTCAGATCCGTTGATGAGCGCAAACCATGTAAGAGAGCATCATATTTATGACCCAGTCTCAAGGCGATGGATTGCGGATTTAAGTCTGGCGTAAAACCGGTCTTGTTCGGCAGGGCTTGGCGGCGGGATGTCTTCATAGCGCGTATATTTCTGATCAGTCTGTGTTTGCAATTGGCGCAGATTATGGGCTTCGAGCTCTTGAATGGCTTTTAATTGGGAACAAAGCGCTCGGGCGCTTTGTTCTAATTTCTGCGGGGAGACGTTGTCTTCCTCCGCTGAGAGCTTCCCAATTTGGGCCAGTAAACGGCGAGCGGCGAGGATAAGTTGTTCAGGGGAAAGTTCTGTCATCCCCCAAAATAAACCCGCCCCCGATAAACAAGGATTGAGTTTTTAGAATCTGCGCCCAGCTTGGGTTCCGTAATGTTTAACAAGCCGCGTTAATCCCATTTTCAAAAGGGTCAGCCCCGTCCCATTGGCCCATTTTTCAGCCCGTTCAATCTGCTCGAGCCTATGGTCATGACAGCAAATCGCCAGGACCGCTTTGTCGAGCCCCTCGCCTATGGCGGACTTCGCCGCCTCGAAACGGGTTTCCGCATCTAAGCGCCGAATATGCGCGTCCTCAGCGCCGCCGCTATAGCCCGTCTTATCCTCGCCTGCGCTCATATAATTTTGGGTCGCCACCTGCGTATGCCCCGCGCGGGCATAGTCATTCATGAACCGGCGTCCCGCCTCTTGCTGCGCAGTGCTAAGTAGCGCTTCACCGCCGCTTTTTTTGCGCCGGCATAAACGATCAAATGCAGTCATGCCGGCGTTGACCCGAACAGGGCGTTTAACCCCGCCTTCGATATAGATCTCCCGCTCCTCCATATCGCGGTGCTGACGAGCGTGATTATCACCGGCTTTTAAGCGGCGAAGGAAACTCTCCGTCACACAATAACCGCGCGCCCCGGCTTCAAGGCCGCCAAAACTGGACAGGTTACGAAAGCTTTTATCGCTCACCCAGCGCAGTGGGCGCTTTCGCCGATCTCCATAGGCATAGGCAGGATAGGCGTCAGCGCGTTCATCCATAATGATGATGGCGCGATAGTGAGCGAGGTCTCGGGCAAGTTGATGATCTGCAGGGCTTAGCATTAAGAGGCCCTCGCATAGGTATCAGCGGCGCCCTGTGGCGCTTGGCACAGAAAGTTTTCAAGCCGCAGCAGCTTCTCATCCAGCACAGGGTCGTCGCGATGCTCTTCAATCAAATTACAAGCGTGCGAGACTGTCGTGTAATGGCGCTCAAAGACCTCGGCGATGCGCTGCTTTGTGGAGCCATAGACACAGCGCATGAGATACATAGCGATTTGGCGCGCATAGCTAACCTGATTGCTGCCTTTATGGCGCGAGGTCATGACAAAATCCGGCACAGAAAACTCCATTGCCACCGCGCTGACGACAATTCGGGCCCTCGCCCTATCGAATTCTATCGGAGTTTTGTTTTCAGGCCGCATATTTTCCTCATATCTATAGCCAGGCCACTATAGCACAGCCTTGGCATTATAAGGATTATATTCCTATTTTAAGAATTTTGCGAGTCTTAACTCGGCGAAACTGTGGATAGTGATAGCGCCTTAAAGCTCTGATATTAGGCGTATTTTTGCTCTTTAGCAGGTTGTATAGCGGGGACATCGGACATCTTCACAAGATGGTCATAACCAAGGATAAGGTCGATATCTTTGCCATTATCTGAGAGCGGAAGACGAATCCAAAATTGCGCCAAATGACTACCCGTAGGCGTTCCCGGACGAGTAACCCCAGCAAAGGGTCGCCGCTTATCAACCACCTGGCCTAAGATGCGATCCCAATAAGCACACCGATCTCCGAGGGGAAGTTCATCTACATATTGGCCTTGGATTTCATCTTGATAGAGATTCCAAAAACCTGTTCCAGCGAGACGATATTTGAAGCGGCGCTGGCTACCTGTTTCAACATCAACGAGGCTGGTCATCGTCAATTGCCCGACAATATCCTCAGGCAAAATATCATGACGTGATGGAAACGCGCCCCGCTTACACTTACTGCGCCAGTAATCATAGAAGCGTTGTTGCTCTGGCAATATAATCTGATGTCGTAGCGCATTGCCTGAAAGCATGCTGCTCTCCCCTTCGTAAAGTCCACATAGCGAGTAGGATTTCCCCGTCCCTCGAATCATGTCTGAATCAATGGCGGACTCACGGCAAGGATTTGTTAACCATAATTAAAAAGTTAACAGGCAATTAACTATGTTTTTCGTCACGGAACCGATTCGGTTGGGGTTTTAGAGCGCAGAGCCCTGACTAGGGCCTATTTTTCCCTAAGCCCGTCTTCTTGGCGAGGGCCGAACGGCGCTTGGCGTAATTGGGGGCGACCATGGGGTAGTCTCTTGGGAGGCCCCATTTTTCGCGGTAAGCCTCTGGCGTCATATTATATTTTACGCGCAGGTGACGCTTGAGCGATTGAAACTGCTGCCCGTCTTCGAGGCAGATAAGATAATCATCCGTTAGCGAGTCAGCGATAGGCACGGCGGGTTCAGGGCGCGGGCCTATCTCTATATCAAGATCAGTGTTAGCGAGACCTTCGACGCTAGCATAGACGCTCTCTATGAGCTCAGGCAGCCTTTCGGCTTGGAGTTCATTATGCGAGACATAGGCGCTAACGATATCGGCTGCTATCTCAAGCAACTCTGCTTTGCTTATCTCAGCGTCCTCACCGCTCATCGTACGAAGTAAACGAAGATGAGAACGAGGATGAGCATAGCCGCCGTCAGAACCGCCGCGAGGCCGCTCGGGGCATCTTCGCTCATCGCGCCTGCTGGGCTGAACATCTGATAGAGACGCCGCCCTGTCCCGCTGATAGCCCGGTCACGCAGACGAGTCATGCTTATGCCAAGCCGCGTCCACATCGCGCCAATCCAGCGGACTATGCCAAGCCCAAGCTTGCGATATGTCCAATCAAAGTCCAGAATTTCAGCCCGCTTCTCAGCTGGGTAAAGCTTGAGTTTTTTGAGCACGCAGAAGGCCGATATGGCCGCGAATAGGAGCTGTAGCTGGAAGACGACGTGATCCACCGTATAAGGCGTGTAACCGCTGCTGTCATACGGCATGAGACTATAAAGCATCTGATAACCGCCCCATGGGAAGGCCAAGAAGATACAGAGCGCAGAGGCAAGGCCCATGGCAACGAGCATATTCCAAGGCGCTTCTTTGACGCGGCGGCCGCTATCATGGCTAAAGAAGGTAAAGTACGGCACCTTAATCCCTGAATGTTCCATTACACCTGCAGAGGCGAAGAGAAGCATTCCGGCAATTACGTAAAGGCCTGGATGACCATGGCTGGCTTCGTAGATAACCGCGCTGATAATCATCGCTTTGGTCACAAATGCTGCGAGGAGTGGGAAAGCGGCAATCGAACCGGCCCCGATAAGACAGAAAATGGCTGTGAAGGGCATAGAGCGGAACAAGCCGCCAAGCTCTGAGGCTTTGGCCGTGCCCACGCGGTACATTACCGCGCCGATTGACATAAAGAGCAGGCTCTTAAAGATCACGTGCACGAAGACCTGACCCACAACACCATTTAGCGCTAGCTCTGTTCCGATACCAATACCGCAAACCATAAAGCCAAGCTGGTTATTCAGCGAGAAAGAGAGCACGCGGCGCAGATCATTTTCAATGAGGGCAAAGAAGACCGGGAAGCATGTCATAACCGCGCCGATATAAATCAGGATATCTGTGCCGACATAACCCCGCGCAAGCGCGTAAATCGCCATCTTAGTTGTAAAGGCCGAGAGGATAACTGTGCCCGTAATCGACGCCTTTGGATACGCATCTTGCATCCACATATGCAGGAATGGAAAGCCGCATTTAATTCCGATGGCCAGTAGGATGAGCCAACCGCCTGGCACGTCCAGACCGATATTGTTGAACATGTAGTCCCCGCCATTGGCATTGGCATACATGATCGCACCCGCGAGCAGCAATACACCTGAGAGGACATGCAGAGCGAGATAACGTATCCCCGCTGCATAGGCGTGCTCGCCGCCTTTCCAAATGAGGAAGACAGATGAAATTGCCGTGAGTTCCCAAAAGAGGAATAATGTTAGTAGATCGCCAGACAAAACGCCGGCAATGGCGGCGCCCGCATAAATCAAGGCAGAGCTGTCCGTGATACGGCACTTCTCATGCAGACCGAAAATACCGTTAAGAACGCCAATAAGACAAAAGAGATAACCCCACACCATAGAGAGATTATCAATTCGCAATGTCGTCAGCTCTAACCCGCCAATATTGATTTTGCCCGCGAGAACCTCTTGCGATGTATAAATCTGTGTGATCATAATGCCGGCAAAAATTGGCGCGCCAATGACCAGTGCCTTACGCGCCCACCCCCCGAGGTCACCCTTGGGAACAAACGCGCAAATAACCCCTGCAAGGATCAACCATAATCCCGGATTCACTTGGAAGATATCAATCATGATGGTCTCCCCCATGCTCATGGGCGGTATGTTCTGTCGAATATTCAGGATCAGGCAAGCCGCCCTCCCCGTAATAATCTTCATCTCGCGCGAGCAGAGCCGTAAGGGGCTTAGCGCAGAGCACGATAAATGTATAAGCCGCGAACCCAATAATCGCCCAAGAGCCGGGAACGACATCCCAAGGCGCCGGATGTTTCTGCGGATAGACGATACCAAGCGCAATCATCGCAATCATCCCAAGAACGGGAAACCAAATGAAATTATCAATCACTTTTTGATTGCCCAGCCATAAAAATGGCACAGCAAACGGATGCGCGTTCTGGCGCTCCTCAAGCTCTTTTTTTGTAAGCGTATCGGGTGTGTTATTTTCAGTCATACTAACCTCCGCCCGAAATAATGGGCTGTAGGAAATCAACTATGGAGCCCGCATAGAAGAACAAAATAAAGGCCCCCAGTGCGGACAATACTGGCGGTACAATCACCCAGCGGTGCTTCTTACGCTCCTCGAGCAGGTGCAGGTCTGCCTCTGGATTAGCAGCAGGTTTCATAAAGGCCCGCACGGAAATTGGGAGTAAGTATATAATGTTCAAGATAGAGGACACAATCAGCGCCGCCATCAATATACCTTTCCCGCTCTCAAGCGAGCCAAGCATAAGATAGAATTTTGGCCAAGAGCCACCCATGGGCGGAATACCTATGATAGAGAGTGAGCCCACAAGGAACGCGCCAAAGACCCAGGGCATCGTTCGACCGAGACCATCCAGTTTGGATATTTCGGCGCGGTGAGCGACCGTATAAATCGCGCCCGCACACATAAAGAGCGTAATTTTGCCCCAAGCATGCATGACGATTTGCAGTGCCCCGCCAATAAAGGCGGCGGGTGTCGCAAGCATAGCTCCCAAAGTGATATAGGAGAGCTGCGAAACAGTAGAGTAAGCCAGGCGCGCTTTGAGGTTATCCTGACGTAGCGCAATCACTGAAGCGACCACAATCGAGATAGCAGCAATCCAAGACAGGAAGGTGCTCATCGAAGTATCCGCCATGACGGCTTCACCGAAAATGAAAATGACAACCTTCAGGATTGAGAACACACCCGCTTTCACAACAGCCACAGCATGGAGAAGGGCTGATACGGGTGTCGGCGCCACCATGGCATTTGGAAGCCAGGGGTGAACGGGCATAAGTGCCGCCTTGCCTATACCATAAGCAAAGAGGAAAAGTAGAATTGAGGTGGCAACCGTACTTGTCCCTTCCGGGAATACGCCGCCAACAGTGAACTCAGTCGTACCTGCGATAACTTGCGTTCCGATAATGGCCGGGAGCAAGAGCGCAAGCGATGTGCCCATCAAAATCAATGCGTAAATCGTGCCGCCGCGTTTCGCTTTGGCATCGCCCTTATGGGTTACAAGAGGAAATGTAGAAATCGTCAGCGCTTCGTAGAATATGAAGAGCGTGATCAGGTTCGCCGAAGCCGCAATGCCCATAGCGCCGAAGATGGCGATGGCCACAAACGCGAAGAAACGCGTCTGATTTTTCTCATTATTCCCGCGCATATAACCCAGCGTGAAGAGAGAATTCAAAATCCAAAGGGAGCTGGCAATGGCCGCGAATATTGCGCCAAGAGGCTCCAATTTCAGGCGAACGTCAAAATTGCCCGCAAAAGTAAAGAGATGCAGCTCTGGCCTATCCCCGGCCGCGACCATAGAAATCAAGCCGATGACGTTGAGCAGTAGCAGCACGCCTGCCACAAAAGTCACGCCTTCGCGTAGATTTGGCTGACGCCCGAAAAGCGGAATGATAGCGGCCGCCGCAAGCGGGATTAGCAGCAAAAGGAATAATGCGAGTTCAGCAGTATAAGCCATGCTAACCTCCCTGCCCTGTCAGAAGCGCGGCAGCACGCTCCGAAGCCATAACAAAATCATCGCCCAAACCAAGAATGTTTGACCCAACTGCTATCGATAAAACAGCCAAGAACCACATTGGGATAAGCATCATCAACGGCGCTTCATTTTTCTTTGCTGGCTGCCCGTCAATTAATGGGGGTGACCCGAAATAGGCCGCGAGCAAAATACGGCCAATATAGATGATAGCTAAAACGGACGTTACAACAATGACCCCAACAGCCCACCACCAGCCTTTATCAGCGGCCGCGATGGTTAGGTTCACCTTAGACACAAATCCTGCTGTGAAGGGCACGCCAATCAGGGATAAACCAGAGAGCATAAAGGCGCCCATTGTCCACGGCATGGTTTTGGACAAACCGCTAAAATCCTGGATGCGCGTAATTCCAAAACGATACCAGAACGCGCCCATCGCTAGGAACAAGCCACCTTTGATAATCGCGTGATTTAGCAGGTGCAGATAACCCGCAGCAATGCCTGCCGCTGTGGCAAGGCCCACGCCCAAAAGCATATAACCCACTTGAGCAACTGAGGAATAGGCCAAGGTCCGGCGGGCATCGGTTTGGAAAATCGCCTGCAGAGAGGCGAACACCATTCCAACAACCCCAACGCCGATTAGGATGTATTTCAGAACAACTGCGACATAATCAAAACTTGGATCGAACACAGTAAAGGTGAAACGCAGGAGCAAATAAAGCGCCGCCTTAGTCGCTGTCGAGGCCAAAAAGACGGTTACCTTTGTCGGCGCATAAGCATAGGCCCCTGGAAGCCACGTATGAAGCGGGAACATGGCGAGCTTTAGCCCCAAACCAATGATAATGAAACCAAAGCCAACTTTGGCAACGCGCGATCCACCATCCAAATCAGCGAGGATACGAGACATATCCGCCATATTGAGCGTGCCAGTCTCCATAAACATAAAGCCAAGGCCAATGACGAAGAAAGTGGCGCCGATCGAGCCCATAATAAGGTAATTATACGCAGCGGTTAGAGCCCTGCGGTCGCGCGCAGCGCCCATGGCCACAAGCGCATATGTTGAAATAGAGCTAACTTCGAGAAATACGAAGACGTTAAAAGCGTCACCCGTCACCACCATGCCCATCAGGCCAGCGAAACAAAGCAGGAAAGCGGCGTAAAATGGTGCGCGTTTTTTGGGTTCCACCTCGGCAATCGTAGCCGGCATAGCATAAATAACCGTTACAACAGCCATCGCAGCGATAAGGAATAAGACGGGCGCGCTGAGCGCGTCAATAACAAGCGAGATACCATGTGGCGGGTCCCACCCTCCCATCGTGTAAAGCGAAGCCCCCTCGGAATAGACCTGAAGCAAAAGGGCGAAGGCCGTAACCGTACAGAGCAGCGTGACAACCAAAGCTGTCCACCACGCCAAAGTTCGGCTTGGCAAAATAGCGGTAATAGCCCCCATAAGCAGAGGCAAGACGATCACAAAGGCTGGGCCTTGTTCGAGCAGCCAAGCTGGGAATAAAGACAAGATTTCCATTAGTCCTCAACGCCCTCAAGATTATAACGATAATCAAGTATATCGATGCCGTCTTCTTCGATTGTGCCGTAAACTTCGCGAATTCGCACAACCAGTGAAAGACCAATCGCTAACGTCGCAACACCCACCACAATGGCAGTGAGGATCAACACATGCGGAAGCGGGTTTGAATAAAGCACTTCAGAATGCCCCGCAGCATAACCAGCCGCTTTTTCGCCGCCCGCGGCTGCAACCAAAACGGGCTCCAACGCCGCATGTTCGCCGCCATGACTATCAACGATAATTGGCGGCTGACCACCCGCAACTTTACCAATTGTGATGTAAAGAAGGAAAACCGAGGTCTGGAAAATAGACAAACCGACGAGCTTTTTAATTAGGTTCCGGCTCGCGAAAACGACATAAAGCCCTGTCATCATCAAAATGATGACAACTGCATAATTATACTGCTCAAAAATTACAGAGAACATTACCAATCCTCTTCATTGTGATCAGGTTGACGTGATCCAAAAGCATAGAAAATCGCAATCATCACGCTTGTAACAGCAAATAAGACACCAAGCTCAACGGCGATAATACCATAATGCTGACCGTGATAGGATTTCTCGGCTAACACCCCATAGGAAAGAAAATCTCCGCCCAATATCCATGTCACGACACCGGTTCCGCCGTAGAGCAATACGCCCAGTGTCATGCCAATACGTACCCAGCTCGGCGGGAAGGCTTTCTTTGCAGCATCGAGACCAAAGATCAGGGCATAAAGGATAACAGAAGCTGCCAAAATGACACCCGCTTGGAATCCTCCGCCTGGTCCGAAATCACCGTGAAATTGCACGTAGAAGGCAAAAAGAGCGATAAAGGGTATCAGAAACTTACTGATAACCCGCAAAATAACATGAGGATCACGCATTAGGATGTGCCTCCTGTCTTAGGCTTATTTTTAGACCCCTTTGGGCGGCCGCGGCCACGCTTCGGAGTTGTTGATGCGACTGCATTTGTATCAGCAGCTTTCGGCTGATTCTTTGACCCCGGCGGGCGCCCGCGTTTCTTTGGAGCGGGCTTAGGGGCAGTCGTTGTTTTTGCAGTTGCGCCTTTTGCTCTATTCTTCGACCCTGGCGGACGGCCTCGTCTTTTGGGCGCGGGTGCTTCTGCAGCAACCTCTGCTGCCGGCGAACTCACCTTGGGTTTATTCTTCGCCCCCTTTGGTCGCCCTCTACGCTTTGGGGTTGAGGGTGATGTCTCTATGACAGGTCCCTTTAACGGCGCATCAGCGGCTTTTAATGCCCTGGATGCCGCAATCCCCTCCTCTCTGACGGGCCCTTTTAGAGCCTGTGAGGAATGAGGTCGCCGCGTAGGTTGTGGCGCCGACGTGGGCGTCGCCGCAGAAGGCGCGGAAGGCGCAGAAATACGCTGTCCATTTGGCATAGCCGTCCAGCGCCCCGCATTGCCGTTAAGACCCAAAAGCAGCAACACACCAAGGCCAGCCGCAAAAATCACAACAGCTTCGCCGAAGGTATCATATCCACGATAACTCGCCAAAACCGCCGTCACGACGTTCGGAATGTGAATTTCATCGGTCGTGCGCTCGATATAATCCATTCCCGGACCGCTATTGGCGGGAGAATTAGCATCGCCATAAGCCGGCATATCGCCGATAGCGTAAAACATCGCTAAGCCCGCCACGACAACAACAATAAGTGGAGCAATTTGTTTGGCCATTGGCACGGGTTCGGACTTGCGGTCCGCCAGCAACATCGCCGCTAGCATCAACACCGTAGACACCCCTGCGCCAACAGCAGCTTCCGTAAAGGCAACGTCAACAGCATCAAGCGAGACAAACCAAGCCGCACAAACCAATGAATAAACACCTTGCAGCATCACAATCGCAAAAAGGCTGCGCAAGCGCACGATAGCAAAGGCCACGGCGACAAGCATCGCCATCAAGGCCAGATCCAATATCATGGTCGGAGGAACAAATGATGCAGCCATAATCATGAGCCATCTCCATCAACCGAAGGGGCTTTATACTTACCCAGCTTCGGCTCAAGACCAGCCTTATGCGCAGCATAGGCGATAGCATGAGTTGCAGTGGGACTGGTCAGCAGTAAGAAAAATGCCACCAATAAAAGCTTCAAACTCATTTGCGTGAAGCCTGATTGAATGATGAGACCTAGAAGAATGAGCTCTGCGCCCAGAGTATCGGTCATGCCGGCTGCATGAAGGCGCGTGTAAAAATCGGGCAAACGTAACACGCCTAATGTGCCGGCGAGCACGAAGAATAAACCCGCTAATATGGACAAACATGCGAGCGCAGTTCGAAGCAGGCCAAGCCAATCAATATTCAGAGCAGCGCTAGGTTCAGCAGCAGATGCAGCGGCGAGCAGAAGGGAAATCATCACGAATCCTCCTCCATTTGCTCTTGGAGGAGAGAAACGCCCAGGTTTTTGTAGTTAAAGAACTTTAGCACCGCGATTGTCGCAATGAAGTTCATCAAAGCATAGAGCAGCGCAATATCCACGCCGTCCGGCCTATCAATGACAAAGCAAAACACGCAGAGGAATAATATCGTCTTTGTACCAAAAGAGTTCACAGCCAGCAGACGATCATAAAGCGTCGGCCCGCCCATCAGGCGCCCCAACATCATCACCATGCTGATGATCACAAAAAACGCAGCGGCGAGATTAAAATATCCGAGGAAATGCTCCATTTAATAAGCCCCTCCAATTTTATGACCCACAGCCCACGCGGAGCGTTCTTCCATTTCTGCAAAATCTTCTGGCGCGCTCATTTCTTCTAGCAGAGCATGCACCAATATATGGTCGGGCTGCATATCCACGCTGACAGTCCCCGGCGTTAGCGTGATGGAATTGGCAAACATGGCTTCCGCAACATCAACATCTGTATTGAGCGGAATTTTAACAAGAGTGGGCGACACTTCTAGATCTGGGCTAAGAACCGCCTTAACCACCTGAAAATTGGCCTTTACGATCTCAGCAAAAAGCCAAACATAATATGACAGTGTTTGTAACAGCGATAGATAGGGCACGGTCTCGCCATCAAGAATACCCATTCGGCTACACATCCAAACGACGATTGCAATGGAGATCGCGCCAAAGGTCAATATCATTGGGATAAAGTAGCCTGACAAAATTAGCCAAGCCGCAACCATTGCTAATGAAAGGATAAATGCAAAACGCATTAATAGTCACTCCACCTATACCGTTCCCGGTTACGACTCTACGGCCGTGGCGCGTGTTTAGACGTGTGAAATGTCTAGGGGAAGTCAAATCGGGCAAAAAGCGACGATTTTCTTCGTTTTATTTGTGAATTACTTGCTTTGAGCTATTGGCGATGGCCGAAGACAAGCGCAGCCGTGATAGCGGCAGCGCCATATTCTTCCTCGCGCGGAATGACACCATCTTTAATATGACGCAGAACATCGGCATTGAGCGATGCCGTCAAAGACCAGTTCCAATATCTGAGCACCGTTTGAGCTTTATCGGTGGAAATCACATCATATGTTTGGATAACGCGCGCGAGGTCCGCGTGCATCTCACCTGTCACATCATGGACTGGGCGCTTTAAGGCCCGCCAAATCTTTTCGACATATTCTCGCTTTAGGCCCGGCGCCTTACAAAGGATAGCAATCGCCTCCCCTGTTTTATCAGTGAGAATTTGCGCCCCCGTAGCCGGTTTAATTCCTGAAATATAGGAAATTTCTTCGGTTAGTTTCCTCGTCAGGCCTGTCGTCATTGCGGCCTCAATGGCTTCTTCCAAGGTCTTAAACTCGCTGCGTTCCATAGCGGCGCGGTTACGCTGACGACGCTCGATAAATTGCAGAGCCTTCCGCACGCCCGCATCCGACCACCCTTCGGCGGCAGCTTTCGGAAACAAATCATGACAGCTTTCCTGCAAAACAGTGCGGGTCACGGCAAAGCGGTGAAGGATTTTCTTACGGTTTTCAGAATCCGCCCACCAAAACATCGTTAGCCCATGTGAGGGGCGAAGCTCCTCGCGCTGTACCAAGAGCTTCACATAGGGCTGATGGGATCGCGATACCGTCAAAATACGCTGGAGAGCGGTTTCAGAAAAACTAGCGCCCTTGTTCTTAAGAAGCGTTTCAACAACATCCTCCTCGAGAAACTCTACAATGGCGTCCACAACAGAGTCTGAGACTTTGCGGCGCTTTGCAATGACCTTACGGTGTGCCCCCGAAACCTTTCGAGCAATTTGAATAAGGTCAGAATCGGAGAGACTTCTACTTTCTTCCAAAACGTGGCGTGCCACCTGGATGTCGTCTTTCGCCAAAATGACCAAAATCGTGCGCGGGGCTTCATTTAGCATCACAAGGCGTTTCGCCACAGACTCTCTTAGCTTCACATCTGCATCACGCAATAATTCCACCAACACATCACCCGCCATATGGCGTTCTTGCGGCGTTAGATGGCTCGATGGAATACAAATCACATCGGACAGACGCTTCGCCAATTGACGGCGCACGTCCACCTCCGGCGGAGCCGAATTTGTTGCAACGGTTTGCGATAGCTCAAGAGCGGGTTGCGCTTGCATAACGAAAAATTCCTACAATGTTGGGTAAATTCTAAACAAAGAGCGTTAACTAAGCGTGACTATAATTACGCGATGCAAACTATGCTTGCAGCCGGGGTTCACCCTGCCTAGAACGCCGCTATGACCGCACAACTTAAAACCAATATCCCCGCGCCTGCAGCCCCAAAAAAACCAAAAGAGACCACGCAACTAGGTATCACCCGCAGCGATGACTATGGCTGGATGAAGGATGATAATTGGCAGGCGATGATGGCAGATACCTCAAAGCTCGATTCCAACATTCGTGCCCATCTTGAACTTGAAAACAGCTATAGCGCCGAGGTTATGGCAGACCTAACGCCGTTAAAGGACGCCATCTTTGAAGAGATGAAAGGGCGGATCCAATCGGACGCCGCAACTGTGCCCTCTCCTGATGGGGAATTTTCTTATAATCACCGCTACCGCAAGGGTGATCAGCATGGACTATATGAACGCGTTGCGATTGATACAGCCACCAAAGAACCAAAGGGCATACCGCAGACAATCTTAGATGCCGAAGCGCTCTCCAAAGATCACCCGTCTTATTTTGACCTCGGCGCGGTCGCCCATAGTGACGACCAAAAATGGCTCGCCTATGGGGTAGATGCCTCTGGCGCGGAAAATTACGAAATTTTTGTCAAAGCCATGACCGGCGAGCCAGTTTCAACCGGTATCACAAAAAGTGCCGGCGGCCTGCAATGGGCGATGGATAATGCCACAATGTTCTGGGTCGAGCGGGATGAAAACCAGCGCCCCTATGCAGTCTTTGCCAAGAACATCCATGACCCAAAGGATGAGCCCCGCTTAATTTATAAAGAATCCGATCCAGGGTTTTTCGTCTCTGTCGGCGAAACAGATAGCGGTAACTTCATCGAAATTAGTGCCCATAACCATACAACAACGGAAATCTGGCTTATTCCTTCGGATGCGCCTGAAACCGTGCCCAAATGCGTGTCAAAGCGCCAAGCCGGGATCGAATATAGCCTGCATGATCAAGGGGGCTATTTCTACATTTTGACCAATGCCCACGGCGCAACGGATTTCGCGATTATGCGCGCCCCGATGGAGGAGACCGCATTTGAGGATTGGGAAGACTATATTCCCCACCACTCAGGCACGCTGATTATTGGCATTGAAACCTATTCCCAATTCCTTGTCCGTCTGGTCAGAGAAAACGCCCTGCCCCGCATCATCATTCGCGATATGCGTGATGGCAGCGAACATGACATAGCCTTTGACGAAGGGGCTTACGGCCTCGGCTTGATGGGCGGATATGAATATGACACGCCTTGGCTACGTTTTGCCTATTCATCCCCTACAACGCCGCGCCAAGTCTTTGACTATAATATGGAGACGCGAGAGCGGGTTTTACGCCAGACCCAAGAAGTCCCCAGTGGGCATGAGCCAAGTGATTATAAATGCGAACGCATCCAAATTACGGCCCGTGATGGTGAGCAAGTTCCCGTGACCTTGCTCTATAAATCAGGACTAACCAAGGACGGCTCCGCGCCGCTTCTCCTCTATGGCTACGGCTCTTACGGCATCACCATTCCCGCTGGGTTTCGCACCTCTATTCTCTCTTTGGTCGATCGCGGCTTTGTGTATGCCATTGCACATATTCGCGGCGGCATGTCCAAAGGCTATCAATGGTATTTAGATGGAAAATTAGAGAAAAAAGAAAATACCTTTAATGACTTTGTCGATGCAGGCCGTGCCCTCGTGGATGCCGGATATACTGCCCGCGGTAAGGTTATCGCCCATGGCGGCTCTGCCGGCGGGCTTCTTGTTGGTGCAGCCCTAAACCAAGACCCAGAGCTCTTTGGCGGCGTCATCGCGGCTGTGCCTTTCGTGGATGTGCTCAATACGATGAGCGATGATACCCTTCCCCTCACCCCGCCCGAATGGCCGGAATGGGGAAATCCACTAACCGACGCGCAGGCCTATAAGAATATCCAAGCCTATTCGCCTTATGATAATATTGAAAAGCGTGACTACCCGCCGCTCCTGATAACGGGCGGGCTCACCGACCCCCGCGTGACCTATTGGGAACCCGCCAAATGGGCCGCCAAGCTCCGCGACCATCAGACAGGCGATGCGCCCATCCTGCTAAAGATAAATATGGATGCAGGCCACCAAGGTGAAAGTGGCCGCTATGACAGCTTAAAAGAAACCGCGCTAGAATATGCCTTCGCTGTGGCCATTACGCAGGACTAACATCAATCATGAACCGCCCAAAAGCGAGGCAACCTAACCTTATCCGGGAGAATGTGCTTTAATTAGGCAAGATTGAAGAGTAAAATTTCCGAGGCTCTCTGAGCGGTGATAGTAAAAGGGACATCTGTTCCCCCAAAGGCAAGACCATCTCCTGAGCGGTAGGTTTTGTCGTCAATTTCAACGCTGCCGTTCACGATATGTAGGAACCCATAACGGTCGGAACGCAGCATTACCTCCACGATGTCTCCAGCCTTAGGTTTACTGACCCATATGCTGGCATCTTGATTGATGCTAATAGCGCCTGGACCTCCACTCGGTGTGGCAATTGGCGTGAAACCGTTTTTCCCAGTATCAGGGAGAAGCTCAACTTGTTCATAGGAGGGCGTATGCCCGGATTTATCAGGTTCAATCCAGATTTGGAGAAAGTGGACGGGAGCCGCGTCAGAGGCGTTCATTTCCGAATGGCGAATTCCTGTGCCCGCTGACATGCGTTGAATTTCACCGGGCCGAATGACAGATCCATTTCCTAGGCTGTCTTTATGTCCGAGCTGTCCCTCTAAAACATAGGTGATAATTTCCATATCTTTATGACCATGCGGAGCAAACCCTCCCGCGGGGGCGACCTTATCCTCATTGATGACCCGCAGGCTTCTATAACCCATACGTTTTGGATCGTGAAACTCTCCAAATGAAAAGGTGTGAAGGCTCTTGAGCCACCGATTGCGGAATTGACCGCGCGCAAGTGAATCGTAATGCGTTGTCATGATTTTTCCTTTTACGCTCCTAAGGCTTGGATTTTAGAGGAAGCCTCGGCACGCTTTTCTTCGGCATTGCGGCCCAAAGCGTCGGCTGCAACGAAGGTCACATCTGTGATACCTATAAAAGCCATTACTTGTTTGAGATAGGGGGTGGCAAAGTCGATGGGACTACCAACCGCTGTTCCGCCTGACGCAATAAGGATGATGGCGCGCTTGCCTTCAAGCAAACCTATAGGGCCATTTTCGGTGTAGCGGAAAGTCATGCCAACGCGGCAAATCATATCAATCCAGGCTTTGAGTGTGGCCGGAATACCAAAATTATAAATCGGCGAAGAAATGACAAGTGTGTCTGTATTTATTAGTTCATCTACAAGACTATCCGATAAAGCGAGCTTCGCTTTATGTGCGTCTGTGCGATCATCCTCTGGTGTAAAGTTCGCTGAAATCCAATCCTCATCGACAAAAGGCAAGCCAGTCGAAACATCACGGGTCGTAAGCTTAACCGCGCCAATTTCAGCAAGCCGGTCAATGGTTTCATCGGCTAGGCTACGGGTTATAGAACCTATATTACGGGCGCTAGCATCAATGCGAAGTATGCGATTAATCGAGGTCATATTTCTCTCCTGTTATTCGATGAGCAAGGGATAGATGATTTCACTTTAGAGAATTAGTGGGCTTTTTTTGAAAACACTGTTCTGATATACAGAACAAATGAGCAAATATGAAGAGATAGAGACATTCATCCGCGTTGTTGAAGCAGGATCTCTTACAAAGGCCGCCGAGCAATTGAAAATAGCCAAGTCAGCCGTCAGTCGCAGGCTAAAGGAGTTAGAGACACGTCTGGGTGTTCAACTTATGACGCGCACGACCCGCAAGCTCACACTTTCAGACACAGGTGAAACGCTTTACAAGCGTTTCGTTGTATTATTGGCGGATTGGGAAGAGAGCGAGTCTGCAGCCAGTGATGCCCAAGCTGCTCTTGCTGGAAGTATCCGTATTGCTGCGCCCTTATCTTTTGGTGTTGCCCATCTCGGGCCTGCCATAATAGATTTCATGCGCAAGCACCCGTTGGTGGATTTCGATATCGATTTCAGTGATCGCAAAGTCGACCTTGTCGCTGATGGTATGGATTTGGCTATTCGCATTGGCGACTTACCGGATTCGAGCCTCATCGCTCGAAAGATCGCAGCTATGTCTGTTGTGGCGGCGGCGAGCCCTGACTACCTAAAAGAACATGGCGAACCACAAACGCCAGACGAATTAAAAGCGCATAAAGAGCTTCGATATGGATATCGGCCAAAAGCCACATGGCCCTACAAAACCCCTGATGGCGTAGAGGGAGAAATTGAAATGACGCCCCGCCTGCAAGCTACCAATGGTGAGTTTTTACGGGATGCGGCCATCGCTGGTGAGGGCATACTCATTGAACCCCGCTTTATAATATATGAAAATCTGCGTGACGGTTCTCTTGTCGAAATTTTACCTAGCTACCAGTGGCCAGAACTAAGTGCTTATGCTGTCTATCCGCCGACACGTCACTTATCCGTCCGGGTACAGGCATTCGTGAACTTTCTCATCGAAAGATATAAAGGTACGCCATATTGGGAAAGGTAATTAGTGTTGAGTGTCTTAAAATCGCCAAAAAAGCGGCCGCTAGCCATCCCAAAAAAAATTCTCTTCCACTAGGGCAAGTAACTTTTACAGTTACTCTACCCCGTTTTGCCCCTGCGAAATTCTTCGTCATATGCCTCCTTGTAAATCTCGCACTCTGAATTCCCCAGCGTAAATTTTCCGTCCACAAATTGCCCCTCATAGGCGCGTCTTATGTCTTTGAAACATTCTTCGCGCCGAACGCGTTCCTCAAACTCGCACCTCTTATCGAAGGTCAGCCTCTCAGCCTTCACAAAGGAAATCCATTTCTTGGCGCTGACTGCTTCTTTTGAGCCAGATGGCACATTTTCAAAGGCCACTATTGTCGATTGCCTCGCCTTGGTTTTTGGGGCGGCGGCCTTTTCTGCCTGGCTCATTTGGCAGCTGAGCTTTTGCTGGCGCTGGACATCTTCATATCGGCACGTCGCGATGAGGGTCCAAGCTTTGCCCGCTGCATAACCCTGGTCGATAGCTCGTTTAAACGCCGCCTCCGCGCGTGCGCACTCCCCTTCATTATACAGGGCCTCGCCAAGTTGGGCATAAACCTCAGCGCTACCCCCGCTTTGGGTCGCGGCCTCCAATACGGGAATTGCGCGGCCATATTCACGCGCTTGGCGGAACAGTGTGGCGAGCTGTACGAGCCGCTCAGTCTGGCGGGTCACGCGTCCAGCATTAAGTTCTTTTTCTAAGATTTGGGCCGCCTGATATGGCATTTCATAATAGGAGTAATATTGTACGACTTTTAAAATTTCGGCTTCTGTCTTCAGAGCGCCGCCCAGATACATCAGCTTGGTTACTGCAAAAGCATCTTCTTCTTTTCCTGCGGCCGCAAAGAGTGAGGCCCAAGCCTCCCACAATTCAACGTCATCCGGCCAGCGACTTATCATTTGCCTCACGATATCCGCCTGCTGCGCAGATTCCCCGAGGTGATTATAAAGAAAGTTCATGAGATCAAAATGCCGGCGCTCTTTGGGCGTAGCTGCCGCAAACCATTTCCTGGCCCAAGGTAATGCGCGAGGGTAGTTTTCAGCTTGTGTCCAAGCTTGTGTTAGTAGCTCCGCATATTCTGATTTTTCTTGACCGCCAGCCCTAAGGTAGCTCTCAAGTGCCTCCGCCCCTTCGGCGTGGCGTCCAGCGGCGATCATTAGCTGCGCGATTTTTACACGAATATCCGCTAATTCGCCTGCGTTTAAACCACCTGATGCCACAGCTTGTTCAAATGCCGTGATAGCGGCTGGAAATTGGGTTAACTGATAATAGCTGGTCCCTTGCATCTGATAAATCATCGCTCGCTCAAAGCTCGAAATATCTGCGAGGGATAAGGCTTCGGTAAGCTTGCCAAGAGCCGCTTCATGCTCATCAGCTAGAACAAGGTTTCGAGCCGCCAGAACAATGGCGCCAGCTCTAGCAGAGAATTGGCGGTTTTCCTGCGCCATCTCCTGCGCCTGCACCTGTGATACGGTTCCTGCTATACTGGCGAGCGCGATTAGCACCGGGACAGCCGCACCGGTAAGAGTTTTGGACTTAAGCATGAGGCTCTCCTATTCGGGGATAAGCTGGCCGCGCTCATCTGTGAGGCGGTAAGTCACTTTATTCACAACTCCGGTCATCGCCACAGCACGACCATTGACGATTTTGGGATTAAATTTCCATTTCTGCACGGATCTAATCGTGGCACGCTCAAAAAGAGATTGCGTGCAATAGGTTGTCTGCACATCAAAGGGACTTCCCTCCGCGCTAACGCTGAAGCGCACGCGGCAGTGGCCAGATTTATCGGCGCGGGGCGGCATGATGGGCGGAATTCGGACCATGGGCTGAACCTCGGTATCGGACACCGTTATCACAAAATCATCCGGCGTTATTTCAGGAAATTCGAAATCCGGCACTCCACCGCCCAATGTTACAATTTCAATTGTTGGTTCATCAGCCTCAACCTGTTCAATTCTGGGCGGCGGCGGCGGTGTTTCTACGCGCTGAACTTGTTCTGGAACGATACGATCTGGCGGCAGTAGAATATCCTCGGGAACAGGATTTATCTCAAAAGCTAATTTTTCGGCTTTTTCCTGCGGCGTGAATTCCGACTTTATCATCGCTGTCATACCCAGGCCAATCAAAGTGGTGACACCAATGGCCAAAACAGCGCTCGGGGCTAATCGTTTAACTGACATATATTCCTCCCATTTAGTAGTTATGATACATTATAACATATACATGTTAATAATGCAATAGTATAACATAATACCTATGACGAATTGACAATGCTGTTTGAAAGTCCTCCTCGAGCTTTGCCCATAAAAAAACCCCGGACAAAGCCGGGGTTTGAAAACAATTTTGAAGGAGATCGACTATTTTTCGACGATCTTCACACGATATTTACTGTCATACTCGTCTTTGAAAGCAGCACATTTAGGATCATCAAGCTCAAACTTTCCGACAAAGACTTCATTGTCATAGGCGCCTTTGATGATCGCAAAACACAGCTCTTTCTCAACATTAGCCTCGAAAATACAGCGATTTTCTACAGCTTCACGTTCTGCGCGGATAAAGGAAATCCACTTCTTGGCATTACGGCCTTCACGAGATGAACTTGGAACCTGCTCAAAAGCTTGGATAGCGTTTTGACGCGCTTTCGTTATGGGTGCCGCGTCTTTTTGAGCGTCCGACATCTTACAGTCGATACGATCTAGCTTTTGTGTCTCCTCATAGCGACAAGTCGCGATGAGCATCCAAGATTTACCAGCATCATATCCTTTATTGATGGCGCTCTTAAACGCTGTCTCTGCTTTTTGACACTGGCCCTCATTGTAAAGCGCTTCGCCCAAATCGGCGTAAAGCTTAGCTTGACCGGAACTTGCCGCAGCGCTTTCAAGAACTGGAATAGCCCGCTTATACTCGCGCGCCTGACGGAAAAGCGAAGATAGCTGTACCATCTTTTCTGATGAGCGTGAGATACGGCCTGCATTCATTTCTTTTTCGAGAATTTGAGCGGCCTGGAATGGCATGTCATAGAATGAGTAATATTGGACGACCTTCATGAGGTCCTGCTCTGAACTTAGCGCGCCGCCGAGATAAAGCATTTTCGTCACTTCGAAAGCCTCTTGTTCGCGGCCACCATTGGCGAGCATTGATGCCCAAGCATCCCAAAGGGTTTTGTCTTCAGGCCAACGATTGATCATCTCTTTAACGATATCGGCCTGACGTCCTTGCATGCCCAAGTTATTGTAAAGGAAGTTCATCAAGTCGAAATGCTTACGCTCTTTCGGACTTGCGGCGCGGAACCACTTCTCGGCCCAAGGTAGAGCTTTGGAATAGTTCTCTGACTGGACCCAAGCCTGGACCAACATCTCTGTATATTGCGGCTTCTGCTGACCGCCGCGGTTTAGGTAGTTTTCAAGAGCTTGAGCACCTTGTGCATATTGACCATTTGCGATCATGAGCTGCGCGATATTTACGCGAAGGCTATCCGCTTCGTTGGGCAATAAGCCCCCAGCGTTAATCGCATTTTCAAAAGCGCTAATCGCCGGGCCATATTGGTTTAGCTCATAATAACTAGAGCCCTGCATCTGATAAACGGTTGAGCGCTCATAGGCGTTCAATTCAGGGAGATTCAAGACGTTAGAAAGTTGAGAAAGAGCTGCGCTGTGTTGATTAGAATTTATCAACTGAAGTGCTTCGTTCACCGCTTCACCAGCTTTAGCCGAGAATTGACGCCCTTCAGGAGCCTCCTGAGCGACAGCGGCATCCAGCTGCATAACTGCTGGGACGGCTGTTACCGTCGCTAGCGCGAGTGCTGTTGCACCAATCAATTTTCTCAGTGAGGACTTTTTCTTATAAAGAGTCATCAATTATCTCCAGTTTATTTTTTATGCCTTCGCGTTTCACCGAAGGGTCGATATTTAGCGGAGCGATGAAGCACCGCCAAAGAGATTACTCGGGAATGATTTTTCCGCGTTCATCCGTTAGGCGATAGGTCACTTTGTTCTCAACACCTTTACGAGCGACTTGACGGCCATCCACAATCTTTGGATTATACTTCCACTTTTGAACTGACTTAATCGTCGCACGCTCAAATAGTTTTTGAGTACAATATGTTGTCACAACATTAAATGGCGCACCCTCCGGGCTCACGTCAAAACGAACGCGGCAATGTCCCGACTTTTCCGCACGGGGCGGCATGATAGGCGGAATACGCACAAGCGGTTGAGCATCACGATCAGACACAGCGATTTTAAAGTTTTGCTTGTCAATTTTCGGCGCTTCAAACTCAGGAATAGCACCCTCTAAAGACGCGATACGCTCTTGCGGTTTGGCTGCTTGCTGACGTTCAATTTGCGGCGGAGGCGGAGGCGTAACCACCTTTTTAACCTGCTGCACCTTTGTTTCCCGCTTGATGACTTTGATGTCTTCAACCGTCGGATTAATCTCAAATGACGCCGTCGCCACTTTATCTTGCGGCTTAAACTCTTCCGCAATCAGCGTCATCATCAATAGGAAAAGTCCGATAGTGACAAAAGCCGCAACCGGCACACCGATTATCCAGCGAATAATATTTCCCATTTTCGGCTCCTATTGCTCTGCACCGACCCGGGTCGTAATCCCCAGATCTTGCATCATTTCCTGAACAGACATGACAACGCCAACTTCAGCATCCTTATCAGCATTGATAATAGCTTCTGCTTTTGGGTTCTCAGCCTGCATCGACATAATGACAGGGCGAATCTCGCCGACATCGTAGGGGCGCTTATCAATCCAGATTTCATTCGCGGCATTTACCGCAATAAGAATTGAAGGCTTCCATTCTTTTGATGTCACGGCTTCGGGTTTACTTGGTTCAATACCAGGTGTTTTCACGAAGACCGACGTCACGATGAAAAAGATAAGAAGAATAAATACGACGTCGAGCATCGGCGTCATGTTTAGCTCGGTATCTTCGTCATCCATTTGTATACGACTACGTCTTGCCATAGTGTTACCTTATCACATTTTTAAGCGGCACGCAAATGCCATTAACAGTGCTGCGCGTGAGGCTTAAGCCCCGGTTCCGCGCAGAATTTCAATCTTGGAAGCATAGCCCTTCGTATCGAGCTCATCTTTTAGCTCGATAAGCAATTGATGCCGCGCACTCTCGTCAAGACGAAGAATGACACTCGCACCCGGCTTATCCGCCAAGAGACGTTCCACGCGAAGAACAACACGGTCACAAATTGTTGCCTGTCCATCGACTGAACATTGATCACGACCATCAACATAGACCGTAATGGCCGGCGTTGATTTTGTCGGAATATCAGTATCCGGCGGAGGCGGAGGCTGCGTGAGGTCAACCCCCTTCTCATCCAAGAAGGTAGCTGTCACGATAAAGAAGATAAGCATGATAAACACGATGTCGAGCATCGGTGTCATATCTACTTCGGCATCATCTCCGCCTTGTTTACGACGTCCTCGTCTCATAGCTCTACCCTACCTGTAATTCGTCAGAGAAACGGGCTGTCTCACGCGTACTCCAGCGAGGAAGCACAGTAGAGAAATACAGACCGGACAGCGCAGCTGTCATACCTGCCATTGTCGGAATTGTGGCCTTGAAGACCCCGCCCGCCATAAGACGCGCATTAGACGATCCAGACAAAGCCATCACATCGAACACCTCAATCATCCCTGTTACCGTGCCGAGAAGTCCAAGCAACGGCGCCAAAGCAACCAATGTCTTAATAATGCCGACATTTGTGTCAGTCTTTTCTTTAATCTGCGAGACCATTTCATCACGAATAGCATGTGCCTTCCATGATGTTTTATCCGTACGAGCATTCCACTCATTCTTCAGCCGTGTTTTAGTCGGCTTGTGAGCGAAGAGATAATAGGCAAAACGCTCCAGAATGAAGGTCCACATCGCAAAGGTTAGGATCATAATCCAGAAAAGAACGTTACCGCCACTTCCCAAAAACTCCTGCAGACCGCCGTAGACTGAGGTCGGCGAACAACCCGCAAGGGTTAACGCCGATACTGCTATTAATAGTTTCCTCATCATCAAGGATCCTTTCGAAAGTTACCCTTGATTATACGCCGCGGCTTTCTACGTGACGCGCAACGATACCTGCTGACTGCTCTTCGAGCGTCGCTTGACTTGAGCGTGCAAGAGATGAGCAGAAGCTGTGAAGGATAAGAAGCGGGATAGCTGCAATCAGACCCAACATTGTTGTCACAAGCGCTTCTGAAATACCGCCAGCCATCAATTGTGGATCACCTGTTCCGTAGATCATCATAGCTTGGAAGGTTTTAATCATACCTGTAACCGTACCCAAGAGACCCAATAGCGGCGCGATACCAGCGAGAAGTTTCAAGAGATTGAGGCCAAACTCAAATTTAGGTGACTCGCGAAGGATAGCTTCGTCGAGCTTGAGCTCAACCGTGTCAGCGTCCTTATTCTTAGCCCCCTCATAAGCCATCATAACGCGGCCAAGCGCATTAGATTTAGATGGCTGAGCCTTACGCTTTTGTCCACCAATCGCCATTTTCGCAAGAGCAAGACGAACAATGTTAAGCACGCCGAACAGGACACCCAACATAGCAAGCCAAAGGATAATCAAACCAATGACACCGCCATGGCCCGTTTTGAATGTGAAGGGGTTACCAACACGTTCTGTGAGCGTTGGGACGCGTTCAAACGACTTTAGAAGTTCACCGCGTGTCGGATCAATTGGAGCATAGACAATGCCGCCATTTGAATTTGCAACATCTGCCGCCGCCGCTGAGATAGCGCCGCCGGGCTGACGTGGAAGCTCTGCCAATAGGATATTTTCTTCTTCACCTTTAGGAGCAGAATACTGAAGGAAATCAGCGCCCTTCTCTGTAAAGATTGAGAACGGACCCACACGTGTCACAGATTGTTCTGCGCCGTCTCCTGAGTTGGCAACTGGGGCCGTAAATGTTTTAACTTGGCGCTGAGCGACAATTTCCTGCAGCATTGTTTGCCAGATTGCATTGAGCTGCTCTGAATCAGGAAGCGCTTTGGATTCTGCAACAGTACCGAGAACCTGAGTACGCTGCGGATATTCCGCCGTAATCAAAGAACTATCAAGAATAGCCTTGAACTCACCCGCCTTGGAACGTGCCAAACCGAACACTTCACCAAAATCACCTTGAGCAGCCTTAAGCTCACCCTCGAGACGTGAAATTGTGCGGCCATTTGCGTCGAATGTTGACTGAACGCTAGCAGCCTTACGCTCAAGTTGAGCCAACTCACCGCGAGCTTGGCTTAAAAGACCAGCTTGCTGATCGCGGCGCTGACGGAATTTCGCCTCGCGGTCACGATTCTCTGCTTCAGTCTTAGCGGAGTCAGAACGCACCTTGTTAAGAAGATCGCTGATTGAGTTGATTTGCGCGCTCGCCGGAGTGGCAGAGAGCATAACGGCTGCGCCAACGAAGGCCGCCGTCGTTTTTGTAAATAGTTTCATTTTATTACTCATTTTATTTGTCCCTCTAACCTAGTTGCCAACCGAGACGGGTGCATAAACAATATTCGGAGCCGCTTCGCCCTTCGAAATACGAACAGCTTGACGCAATGCAATCGCGTCCGCGCCTGTAAGGGCATCCCATGACTTAGTCTCAAGATTGTAGCGCCCCACTTCGCTTTCATCTTTCGTCATATACAGAAGGGCAACACGACCAAATCTTAGGAAGTTAACCACATTCCCTGGCTTTGTCGGATGTATTCCCTCGTAACTATCAATACCTTGCCCGTAGGAAACCTCGATTTTGAAAGCATTGAGGACTTGGCGGTATTGCTCTGCCGGAGAAACATCCGGGTCAGCGAGGACATTTTTCATGCGATCGACGCGCGCAAGACGCTCAGAAAGATTGAAAGGCAGGTCCGCCTTAATGGCATCTTCAATTTCCGCCGCCATTTTAAGCATCATCGGGGACATGCCCTGCTTGATTTGCTCAACAGTACCGAGCTGACGCTGCAAACTTGCAATCTCAGACTTTTGGGACTGAAGGAAAATATCCTGCTGAGCCACAAAGAGAGCAATATTATCTTTCTGCTGAAGAACCGCACGATATTCACGCACCGCCGTATCCGCCTCATCATCCAGACGCTCGACGCGTTGCTGAGAGGCCGCACTGGCAGATGTTGAGGCCTTGGCCGTATTAAGCGCGCTTTCTAGCTGTGCATAAGCCGGCGAGGACATAAGAACCCCCGCTAAGCCTGCAAGCGTTATGCGCTTGGCAATTGAAGATTTTAACATGGTTTCCTTCCAAGTTTGCTTTCGTTATTCATTAAATTCAGTTTTGCCGTCAAATACAGACAGCATCCCCGCCCTATTATCTGACCAAATTGACTGGAGCTGCAACAACCCCCGGAGCCGACTGCCCCCTTGCGATACGTACAGCACGACGAACACCCAATACATCAGTGCCAGATAGTTCGACCCAATCCTTGGTTTCTTTGTCGTAACGCCAAGCCTCAGAGCTATCAAACTCTAGATAGACAAGCGCTAATCGTCCATAATGCAAATAAGCCCCATCCATAAGCTCCGACTTCAAATCAGACACCGTGGCGCCATTACCCGTAGGCTTACCGTCATCAGTATAGCCCATTTTCTTTTTATGGTCGCTTGTCAATCCGCAAGCCTTAGATGACTCATCAGCCATGCAGGCCTCAAAACGTGTTCCAGGCGTCTTGGGGTTATTACCTACATAAGCCGAAACCGTTTTTCCGTATTCTACTTCCTGTCCATATATATTAAGTGCCTTGCGCATTTTCTGGCCAGGAGACGCTTCTTTATCCGCGAGTGTTTCACGGAAATCGTCTAGACGCGCAAACCGCTCAACAGGCTTAAAAGGATAATCAGCATTAATTTCAGCTTCTATGGCAACAGCCATTTTCTCCAGCATAGGCTCTACAGTTGCAGACGTCGCAGGAATAGCAGCCATTTGCGCCTTGATACCGTCAATCTGTTTTTGCTGATTTTGAATGTAAACTTCTTTTTGCGCCGTTGCTATTTTTATGTCTGCAATCTGCTGCAAAAGTGCCGCATATGTCGCCTCAGCATCAGCATTTTGTGCAGGCACGTTTGTAAACACAGACGTCGATAGGGCCAAAGCAGCCGTACCAAATATTACTTTACGGGCGATAGGGAAATTCACCACTCACGTCCTCCAACTCAGTTTTAATAGCCTCTTATAGTAAGGCTTCGTTATTCTTTTAGGACGCTTACACGTGCCTGAAAAGTTAATCAATCATTACGATGCGATTGACGCAAGGTTTTTTTAGATTAATTTTTCTCTAGCAATAGTAAGCATCATTTATTGTTATATTATATCAAAAAATTACACTAATTCAAGGTGAGAATCTTACCAATGACAGTTGCTGGGATTTAAGGTGGTTGGGGCGGCTGGATTCGAACCAACGATCACGGGATCAAAACCCGATGCCTTACCGCTTGGCTACGCCCCAAAATTAAAGGAGACCTTTCAATAAGCGCGGGTTCTATCCCCTCAATTTTAGAATTGCAATGCGTTTTTGTTACCAAAAAGCACTGAAGCGCAATTTTGTGACGATTAACGACAAACTGCGATAAATTATCGTTTATCGACAAATTCGCTTTCCTTTATTCGATAAATAGTGTGTAGTAATAAAGAATATTTTTGAAGGATACCCCCATGCGCCAATTCTTTACAGTTGTGTTCGGTACAGTCGTCGGCATTTTCGCATTCTTTTTCGTCCTAATCGCTCTCTTTATGATTATAGGAGGCATTAGCGGCGCATTGTCGTCAATGAAGGCGAAAGACAATTATGTGCTCTCCCTGGATCTGCGTGAAGGTCTACGTGACCACAGTGCGGGCGAAACGGTATTCGGCCCCTCACCTTCTTCGGTCGTTGACATCACTCGGGCATTAAACCGCGCGAAAGACGATAAGCTGGTAAAAGGCTTATTCATTCGAGCCAATCAATTTGGTATGGCGCCGGCTAGCTCCGAAGAAATTCGCCTCGCCATCAAGGATTTTAAGTCCAGCGGAAAGTTTGTCATTACACATGCACAGGGTTTTGAGGGCACATCAATCCTACCCTACCGTGCAGTCGCAGCATCGGACGAGTTGTGGATGCAGGATACAACAGGATTTGCAGTCGCGGGTCTGCGCAGCGAATCAGAGTTTTACGGCGGTGTTTTTGATAAATTTGAGGCTCAGCCACAGATTGAGCAATTCTATGAATATAAAAACGCAGCCAATACATATACGCAAACGGGTTTTACGGACGCTCACCGCGAGGCCACAACATCTTACCTGACCTCTCTTTATGATGGCGCCGTGGCACAAATCGCCGAGGACCGAGGCATTACAATAGACGCCGTGAAAGGTATCTTGATCTCTGCACCCCATAGCGCCGAGGCGGCATTGGAAGCAAAAATGGTCGATAAAATGGGCCATGTAGAAGAAGCACGCGAATATGCGCGCAAAAAAGCCGGTGGCGACGCCATTAAGTTTAAAACCGTCAAAGCCTATGGGCCCGGGAATAATTATACAGGCAAGACTATCGCCTTCATTGGCGGCCAAGGTCCCGTCGTAACAGGCCCCTCCGCTGATGGAAGCAATCCCTTTATGGGCGGCGGAGTGACAATGGGCGGTGACACTGTTGCCAAAGCTTTTGATGACGCCGCGAAAGACAAGAATGTCAAAGCTATCGTCTTTCGGGTGAGTTCTCCGGGCGGTTCCCCTGCGGCCTCTGACCAAATTCATGACGCGGTCGCCCGAGCCCAAGACGCCGGAAAGCCTGTCATTATTTCAATGGGCCAATATGCGGCCTCTGGCGGTTATTACGTTTCAGCAAATGCGGACAAAATCGTGGCTATGCCAAGCACAATCACCGGCTCCATCGGTGTATTAGGCGGCAAGGTTGCCCTAGAGGACACATTTGCCAAAGTCGGCTATAACATCGAAGGCATTACAATTGGCGGCGATTATGCCGGCGCCTATTCAGCAGATGAGCCCTTTAATCAAGGACAACGCGCCGCCTATCGCGGACAGCTCGAAGATATTTATGAGGACTTCACAACGCGTGTTGCTGAAGGCCGCAATATCCCCCTTGAGCGCGTTAAAGAAATCGCCAAGGGCCGCGTTTGGACAGGCGCCCAAGCCAAAGACATCGGACTGGTTGATGAATTAGGCGGTATAATGAAGGCCATTGAGGTCGCCAAAGAAATGGCGGAGATTGACGCAGATACAAAAATAAATCTCAAACGCTTCCCTCGTGCCAAGTCAACATCCGAGCAGCTTGAAGAGCTCTTTGGCGGATCTGCGCAGATGAGCGAAAATCTCGCCGCCATGAGCGAAATTATGCAAATGCCCGAAGTGCAAGCCGCAATCAAAATGCGGAAGTCCAGTAAGATCGGCGCCGAACTAGAGGCAGAAATCGCTGAGATTAAGTAGCGGACTCGTACGGCTCAACATCCAAACCTGCGGCTTCTAGCGTTCGAGTTAGCGGCTGCAGATAGTCTCGAAGGTTCGTCCATTTGTTTACAGACCCAGTATGTGCCCTGCGCCGTATTTGGGCGAAACTTGCCGTCGCGCTTGCCGCTGTCGAGAGGTGGAAATCAAGGCAGCTCGCCTGAAAGTCCAGACCCAACTTAGAAATCATGGATCGAATTTCGTCTTCGGGATTATGAACTAGAGCCTCATAACTCACCGCAATAATTCGATCGCCTGCAATGGCGTCCCAGTGTTTTCTGAGTTTATCAAAAGCGAGATAATATTCAGCCAACCAAGTGAGGTCATAAGAAAATCGGAAATATGGCTGCTTAAACATCGCATAGCAGGCATCCATAGGCTTCCGATCAAGAATAAGGACTTTAGCTTCCGGCATGGCCTTTAAAATAAAGCCGATATTCAGAAAATTAAGAGGCAGTTTTTCAACGAAATATGGGCAACCAGATCGACGATAACCAATTGCTGACATATAGTCAGATAATATCTCAGCAGATGACTGCTTAGCAGCGCGCCGAATAATTTCCGCAGTGACATCACGAGAGTTTAGTGCGCCCGCGGCGCGTTTTATAGCCAGATCAAGAAAAAAGCTCTCCCCCACACTTTCAACTTCCGAATGCGCCCCGATGATACGCTCAACAAGCGTAGTTCCCGTGCGGGGTAATCCGGTGACAAAAATTGGAGCGGAACCCTCTAATTTGGCCTCACCCTTTTTCATCAACCATTCATCACTGTTGGTCTCCACGATCGCTTGCACCAGCCCTGTATCCTTATGAATTTCATAGCCTGCTATTTTTGCCTGCTGCGCGGCATATTTGTTGCCTAATCCCAGATAGTGGTAAGCCTGCTCCCATTGGCCCAAATCTTCATATTCCTTCGCAAGCGCGAAATACAAAAAGATATTCTTCGCCCCGTCTTCCCTGTTTTTATTTAATAGCGTCTTCATCTCCTCGATATGAAGCTCATCTTCAGCCCGCGATAGGCGAGAAAGTTCAAAATGGTTCCGCTGATGAGTGGGATTTTCGGCCAGAAGCTTCGTATAATATTTCTTTGCAATCTCCATTTCTCCTACCTTGGCGGCAGCCCCGGCAAGGTTAGTTTCGATAGGCGCAGCATCTTTCTGGATGTTATTTGCCGCTTGAAAAAGTGGCCAAGCTAAGCCGTGCAACCCGATCCGTTCGTATATTTCCCCCGAAAAATTGAGATAGTAAGGGCTATTCCGCATCGTTATCTCCGCAGCCTTGAGGAGCGCCACGATACGCGCATTCTCTTGGAGAGGTAATAGCAACTCCGCTAACTCTACAGCAGCATCGTAACGTCCACTATCTGCCGCCAGGGCATTCTCAAAAGCCGCGGTCGCTTCTAAGGAATTTCGTTGCCCCTTAAAGAAAACCCCTTTTAAAAAAGAACCTTCGGCATTACCTGGATCCAAGCGCAATATCTCCGAAAAACTCTGCAACAAGACTCGGCCATCACGTCGAGAAATAGCTTGTCTGGCAAGTCGGGAGAGCTGCGCTATACGGGGGTTCATTAGTCTGTAGAAATTCCGTTTGCCTCGAGATGAGCTTTAAGTCCCTTTAATTGCGCTTCAAAGTGCTTCCACTTACCAACCGCCGAACTATTAACCTTTGAGCGGACTTGTACAGAACTAGCAGTCGTTGATGGGGAGGTATTGTTTTGAAAATCAATGCACCCTTGCTCGAAGTTCAAATCCAAAGCCTCAAGGAGATCCTTCGTTACGTCCACCTGATTTTCTACGAGCGCTTCATATTTCACTTCGATCAGGCGTTCTCCCAATAGCCCCCGCCAATGTTTCAGAAGCCTGTCATAAGCCACATAATATTGGCCGAGGTGTTCCAGAGAGTAGCTAAACTTATAGACGAAGGTGAATACCTGTTTAAACATCGAGAAACAGGCATCCATTGGATTCCGGTTCAAAACGACAAGCTTTGCGTCAGGCCACGCTTTCGCAATTAAGCCTAGATAAAGGAAATTAAGCGGTAATTTTTCGATAAAACTCGGCTCAGTTCCGATACGATAGGCCAGCGCATCCATATATATTTTGGTCACATTAGACAAATCGCCCATTGCAACGTTTTCTATATTGTTCGCCGTAAGAGGGACTTGCTTCGGAACTCCAGCGCTCTCTTTCAAACTCATTTGTAAAAACATTGTTTCCCCCAAACTTGAAACTTGCGAGTGACTGGAGACAATACGTTCAACAAGGGTGGTCCCAGTACGCGGGAGACCGGCGATAAATATTGGCGTCTTATGGTTCCCGCGCTCAAGATTCACCGGAGAACCTTGAAGCCATTCCGCGTCACAAGTTTCAATAATCTTGTCAATCAAGGCAATGTCTTCATCGGGAGTATATTTTATTTTATCCGAAATAGCAGAACACCCTTTAGCATAAAACTGGAAGCACTCTTCCCATTTCCCCAAATCTTCCAGCTCTTTACCAATCGCAAAATAGAGGGGCGTGTTACGAGCGCTATCTACTGTTGTATCTTGCAGAAGCGCCTTCATCTCATTGATGTGGGATTCATCTTTCGCCTTAGCCGTGCGGGAAAAATGCCTATGGTTTTGACGGTGGCTGGGGTTATTATCTATAAGCTTTCTATAAACATTTCGCGCAAACGATAGTTCACCCATGTAGATTGCGCAGCTCGCCATATTTGCTTGAAAAACATCAATTTCTGGCTGAAGTTCGTTGGCCTTTTTGTACAGGGGCCATGCCTTCTCAGGCATTCCTATATGGATATATGTTGTACCGGCAGAATCGAGATAATGTGGACTGTTAGACAACAAATTCTCATATTTGGATAAAAGTTCATAAGCCTCACCGTTCCGCCTCATACTGGAGTATAACGCCGCAAGTTCGATCGCCGCATCATACCTCGTATCATCGCACTCTAAACACTTTTCAAAATGTGCCCTCGCCCTCACAAAATCTCTATGATTTTTTAGAGCGCGCGCTTTTAAATATAATCCTTCCGCAGACCTCGGATCGATTTGCAACATACGCTCAGATAGCAACCCTACACTTTGCCAATCAAATTGAGAGGCCGAAAATCTCGCCTGTTGACTAAGTTGTATCAGAAGAGGTTGGTTCATGATTATTCCAATAAAAAAGGGCCACCGAAGGTGACCCTTTAAAAGTTTTATCCTTGAAAGACTAGAACGTTTTCGTTCCGCGAAGGAAGAACCCGCGACCAAGTACACGATAAGTAGATGGGTCAGTCGACGCATTGAAACCACTATCGATGTATGGAGGAGCTTCGTTCGTTAGGTTAGTTACGCCTGCAGACAAGCGTAAACCATAATCTTCGACATCGGCATTTACAACTAAGTCGTGGAATAGCTTAGAGTCGATTTGCTGCTCATAGTCTAAGAAAGCAACATTAGTTTCAGTTCCAGAAATATATTCGCCGCGGTAGGCCACGTTGAAGATACCTTTAGTTAAACCAAATGAGTAGTTAACTTTGTCCGTTGGGAAAGATGAACCGTTGAAACGCCCTGCACGTTCAGCCAGGTTTCCGCCTTCAAACTCAAGGAAGTTTCTCTCCAAGAGATGTGTCCAGATTACAGACGCATTAAGGTCTGCAAATGAGGCTTCGTGGTTCCAACGAACTTCAGTATCAATTCCTTCCGCTGTATCAGACGCAACATTGAGCTGAGTGTCAATGATTTGAGCCACGGAATAATCCGCACGACGAGTGATAAGCTGACAAGCTCCGTCGTTCAAATCAACGTAACAAGCTTCGAGGGTATTGTTCACGCCAATACCGTTAATGCCATTATCTACGTTCATTTTGAAATAGTCGACAGTCAGTGAGATGTTGTGACCTTCGATGAAATCGGGGCGGAATACAGCACCCAAAGTCAACGAGTCGCCAGTCTCAGGCTGAAGGAACGGGTTACCACCTACTTGTGCCAGTACCTGTGTATCCAACTGAACAACACCTTGTGCACAACCAGCTGCAGGTGTGACTGTTGTTCCGTTAGGACCGTTTGTACGACATGGGTCTGTGTATTGTGGGAAGCTATCCGTAGCGCCTTGGAAAAGGTCAAACACGTCTGGCACGCGGAATACAGTACCGTAAGTACCGCGTACGCGGAAAGAATCGTTTAACTGACCAGTAGCACCGATTTGATAAGTAGCTTTTCCGCCGATATTATCAAATTCATCATAGCGAGCACCGCCTTTGATTTCTAGCTTTTGGGTTCCGTTATCAAATACAGGGGCCAAAACTTCACCAAAGACATGTAGGTTGGACAACTTACCCGATGTTGGGTTGAAAGTGTTACCTGTAACTTCACCCGCAGCTTTAGCAGAGTCTGGGATATCTTTAAGAGTTTGCTCCCAAAGACCAGCACCAGCGGCCCATCCGAGCGTGCCGCCTGGTAGCTCCCAAGCATCTCCAGAAAGCCCGAAGCCAGCAGCTACAAATTCAGTGTCTGTAGTATCGTTTGTTTCAGTAGAAACATAATCGATCATGTCTTGCGTCAATGTCTGAGCAGTAATGTTCCCAGTTGCACGATCAACAGATCCACCACCAAAGAAGTTTAGAGGTACACAACCAGCGATCAATGTCGAAGCATCGTTGATGTCTGTGTAACACTCAGGCTGTCCGTCGCCATCGAGGTCAGCTGAGGGCCCAAGCGCGTTGAACAAACGATTACCACTGAACTGTCCGAAGTCACGGCTAGCAATATTACGGAAACCATAGTTCGCGTAAACGTCCCATTTGACGCCATCTAGTTCACCGTCAAGACTAACGACTGACTGCACCTGAGACACGTCTTGCGTGAAACGGCGTGTTGTCTCGATCATACGACGACGCGCATCACGAATTGGTTCATATGCCAAAGGTGTTGCTGGGTTGGTTGCGTTGTATGCATCTACAGCGCGGCGAAGGTAGTAGTTGTCCTCGGAAATACCAGAGTATGCAGTTCCGTTGAACACACCATCATAAGCTGGATCAGTCGGAGAGTTGTAAGGCTGCGGAGCGAGCTCTTGAGCGGACTCACGACGGTTACCGCGAATTTCGAACTTAAACTGCGTAGTGTCAGAGACGTCAAACTTACCCTGAGCAAAAGCATTTAGCTTATCATATGGCGTTTGAACGTAGTTCACTGGCGCGTAGTTGTAGTTACGGCCATCATGCGGTGTAATCAAACCAACTTCGTAGTCCTGTGTTGCAGGCGTGCCAACTAAGAAAGTTCCTTGTGTCAAGAAACCAAGGCGGCTCTCAGGAATACGTGAAGACCCGATAGGGTAACAGCCACCAGATGTCGTTCCATCATATGGAGCCGCGACTTGTGCCTCACAACCACCTGGGTAGATGTAGTATGAATCTTGGAAGAAGTCCCAAGGTGTATCACGCTGATAAACTTCCTTCTGCTTTACATATTCTGCACCGAAAACAAAGCTACCTTGATCAAAAGTCTTACCGGCTAATGCAGCGATTGTTGTTTGCTCACCATTATTTGTTTCGTCCCATAGCGAATGCTGGGCTGTAACTTCGATACCGTCAAACTCGTCACGAGTGATGATGTTGATAACACCAGCAACCGCGTCAGCACCATAAACAGCTGATGCACCATCTTTAAGGACGTCAAGACGCTCAATCATAAGGGCTGGAATAGTTTGGAAATCACCTTGGTCGACTGTGCGTTGACCGTTAACAAGTGTCAAAGTACGCGCCGTTCCCAATCCGCGGAGGTTAACACGCACACTACCGTTACCACCATTGTTGGTCGTGGTACTGATTGGTGAGCCTGACATTGACGGAATAGACTGAACCAAGTCACCGATATCAGTGATACCTGTATTCAAAAGCTCTTCGCGGTCAATTGTAGTCACTGGGCTCGCTGCAACAAGATTTGGACGCGTGATGCGAGTACCTGTAACGATGATGTCAGAATCTGCAGCGTCGTCTTGCGCGTAGGCTGGAGCAGCAACACTAGCAGCCATCATGCCTGCGATCACCGTAGATCCAAGCAAGTACTTTTTAATAGTTTCGTTCATGAAAAACCCCTTCGAACTGGTTTTTTTAGGTTGGGTGCAAAAGCACATTTACCCCAAGCAGGACTCAGGGCGTTGGGGCGACCATTACATTCATGTTAGAAAGGGTTCAACCCAGTTTCTCAAGAAAACGTGAGCAAGCAGCAATTTTGACTGCACTGTGACAAAAAAGACACAAACCCAACTTAAAGAGATGCAAATATATGCATATGGGGTCGTTGCGACACGAATTGTTCAAGCACACCCCAAGAAAAGAGTGTTATAACTGTCACTTGATGACAGGCTCAGCTCCCTGCTCGCCACTATCTTGAGTTTCGACGTCTTCGATGATTACATACCCTCGGCTAAGCCCTGTGCCCGCCCCGCGTCTACGGAGAATCTCTTGTTTTTGCCCGACTTCCGACAATAGCCGGGCCGTTTCAGGGGGAAGATTCCCGCTTCCCTCAATAAACAAAGCGGACGCCCTGCGCTGACCACCCGACAAATCTGCGATTGTCGTTTCGTATCGATCCAATGCAAACGGCTTTTCAGCATCAAGGTCTTCCAATGTATCACCTTCAGCAAATTCGCGTATATGCGCCACTAGGTCTGCTTCCCAATTTGGAAAGTAAAATCCTTTAGCCTCATCGTATATTTTGGATACTTTTCTTTCCTTGCGCGCCTCATGAAACCCCCTAAGCGAATTTACAAACTCATTGGCACTCCCATTAAGTCGATACTCCAAGTTATTAGCGGTGTAAGCCAGACGCAACATACGCGGACTCCCAATATCACCTCTAAAAAACCCATAAATCACGCGAGGGTCCGACCAGTTAGAAAACACGATATCTTCCCGAATGTTTCTAAGAGATAACGCTTGACCACGAATTGTAATAAACTTCGCTTCATCTAGGGGAAGCTGCCGTCCCTCACTTTCGAACAATAGGGTCGAGGGGACATCCTCCGGATACTCTTGAGCGATTTTCTCAATCACTAGCACATTGTGAAGATTGAACCAGAAAGCGAGTTGCTCGTCTTTTGAGAGGCGGGTGATATCGATTTGATTGGCAATGCTGACCAGATCTTCTCGATATTGCGTCAGGACCTCCCTGTAATTATCATTCAAGAAACCAAATGCAATCCGGCTTCCCTCTAAGCGATAGGGAGATGTATGCCCGGTGACCACACGCGTACCTGTGCCTGATGCCGGCCGGGAAGCGCGAATGCGAGATGATAATCCAAAATCAATGACGATGTTTTGCAAAACATCGTCCCAAATCTGGTAATCTAATCGGCGCTTATCTGTACGTGCTTTAGGTTTGAATATTCCGAATGGTGATCCCGAACTCACGCTAGCACTGGCAATTTCCAGCGGCTGTCCATTAGCACTTGCGTAAGAAACCCCAGACATCGAGACCAAAATGACCGCCAATGAAGCAGATTTTAAGTGAGTCAGTGCCATGCCATTCTCCAAGAAGCATTTTCTTGTAGCAAAAACCTTATTGATTATCAATAAATATTACCAGAAGTAGTCATAAAAAAAGTGAGCCCATAGGCTCACTTATCGACTTGGGAACTGGACTTAATTTATAAACCTCCGGGGCCGCAATCATTTTCGAGATAATCTAGCAAGCTAGTATAAAGCTTTTTCTGGTGTTCAAACATAAGTGTTGAGGAGAAATGATCAGCGCCTTTGAGGGTCACAAATTTATTCTTAGCTGTATAGCTGGTTTGTTTATCACCAACAGACATTGTGACCTCAGAGGGCACGATACCATCGCTAAATCCGCGTTTGGACCTATACAGCGTTGTAACACATTCACCGTCATCCGTGCCTCCTGAGCACTTACCGATACCTTTGGACTTAACGGTATTCTCCATCTCTTTTTTATAGTCTTTCATATTGAAATACATAACACGGGCATCAACATCGCCATGAACCATCATAAGAGGAATATTGACCTTATCCACTTCATTTATTGGATTAATACCAATCATACCCCGACGCTGAGACCAGTCATCCAAGGCCTTGGGTGAATTTGGACTGCTCCGCTTCATATAGACCTTTTTGGGGTCAGCAACTGCTGCACCTGCAATAGCGCATTGGTAAATATTATCCTCACGGCTAGCGGCGACCAGGGCTGCATAACCGCCATAAGACCAACCAAACATTGCCATACGATCTTTATCGACCAGACCCTTTTTAACCAAATACAACGCACCATCATCTTTATCATCCTGCATGGCCAAACCGTGTTGACCATAAGCGGAATCAAAATGATCCTGCCCCCAGCCGACCGACATGCGGTATTGAGGCTGTAACACCATATAACCAGCATTTGCGAGCAATTGCCCCCACTCATCATATCCTATAACCTCGTTCACATGAGGCCCGCCATGCGGCACAACTACGAGGGGATGAGGCCCTGGTCCTTTGGGCTTAGTCACATATGCAGGAATCATCTTGCCGTCCCGCGCGGGATATTTGATGAACTCAACATCAGAAAGCTGCTCTGGCTTCACAAGCGGGTTCCGACTCCCCAATTTAGACATTTTCCCATCTTTCACCAACCAATATGATCCGGGATCTTTGGGGCCAGAATTTGTGACAATCATTGTATTGCCATCACGTGAACGGCTTGAGATGCTTACTTGATGGGAGTGAGGAATTTTACGAGCGAAACTCTCATGAAGAGCTTTTTCTTCCATATCAAACCAATGACGCTCCCTCTTTGCGCCGGGGTAAATCGCAGCAACAATTTTTTGGTTTCCAGCCCATGCCATAGAGTGGGTTTGCACACCCATCACATCGGCATTTGGATTTGAATAAACTTTCTTACCAAATTGGCCAGTCGTGAAATCAAACTCCCATAGCGCCGCTTTATCTTCGCCACGATTATCGATCACATATCCAATATTGGGGTCGTCATGCTTAAACCCTGCGAGCCCCTGGAAACCGCCCAAAACCCGATAGAGATTTTCATGTTTATCGAGATCGTACCGCTGACCAAATTCCTTCCAGCTTTTATCCCCTGGCTGGCGATAATAAAAAACTTGTTCATTTGAGCCGGACTCAACACCCGAGGTAAATCTCGGATTACCTTCATTATCGAATGAGGCAGTGGGGTGCCTATCATTCCCCTTCAACACGAGAGACTTAGCCCCAGTCTCTAGGTCAAATCGATAATATGCGCGGGGCCTAAACGCCTGGAAAGGATCAACGCCCGTGCCACCTCTATTAGCGTTACCCGTCGAAATGAGGACCTTGTTAGGCTCTTTAGGAAGGTTATTTACAATACTGAAATCGCCCGAAGCCTCTGAAAATTTATTCGTCTCAAGATTATAGGCGTAAGCTTTGTAGCTCCGAACGTCTTGTTCAGGTCTTTTCACAGACTTCCGCACAACTTTCCAAGCCGTACCAAAGATATGCTTATCACTGACCCAACGGGCTGAGATCATCTCCATCGGTTTAGCATTCAAACGCCGGAGAGGTTTCGACAAATCATTCGAGTCATATATTTCGAGAACATTTTCACCCTCTTTACTCTCAATTTTCATCACCAAGATATGTTTCCCATCTGGGGAGACTTGAACATTACTCACGACGTTACGAAGTGCCCAAACATCTACGGGCACAGTGGCGCCAGATTTAGCGATGGCGGATGCCGGCAAACTACTGAGTGATAGAACCGATGCTGTAAGCAATAAGGCTGCGGACTTGAAGATTTTCATTCTATTTACCCTCGTTTTCTTCTTATTATTAAAAAAAAACGGCCCCAACGCAAATGGTTGAGGCCGTTTAAGCTGTAAATTTGTCGTTAAAAGATCACTTAGAACCTTTTAGCGACTGACATGAAGAACTCACGTCCATCCAAATCATAACCATTACCGATTGGCGTATTGGAGATGGCAAAGACTTCATTGCTATCCACAAGAGGTGGCGCCTTGTCAAAGATGTTAGACACACCAACACGTAGCGTCCATTCATCATTCTCGTAACGCACTGAGGCCGAATGGGTCATGTAATCATCCGCAAAACCAACGTCACGACATGTAACATCTCCGGCGGCAGTACCTAAACAAGTGTCGCCAAAGAAACCTGTACCTTCATTACCAAAAGCGTCGTCTAGAGGGTCAATACCATCTTCTTGTTGCTCTACGTCTCCAATATAGCGCGTTTGCCACGTGAAGCGAAAATTATCAACATCCGCCGTAAGTGTCGCACGACCTGTCCATTCCGGGAAACCAAACTCACCAGCATCCTCATCGAATGTTTCCTGACCGGAATCATCAATAAAGACTGAGCTTCGTTCTAGGAGCTTATTCGCTCGAACAGCTAGCCCTAAATCAATCGTTTTATTAAAGGCTGTGACTT
>JAHDCL010000012.1:0-3975 GCA_020629875.1 Hellea sp. | reverse complement strand
TTATTCGCTCGAACAGCTAGCCCTAAATCAATCGTTTTATTAAAGGCTGTGACTTCTTTCCCAAGAGTCGAATTGATATCCAGACCTCTTACCACTTCGGTATCGAAGTTGATGAAACCACCAGCAATGTCTGAAATCAACAAACGTGAGTTCGGATTTGAGTCTGTTGTGATAAGATCACAGAACTGACTTCTGACACCATCATCACGCGAAAAACAGTCAGCTACGATGAAGGCTGGATTTGGCTCGACTACCGCACCTTTAACTTCAATGTCGTAATAATTCATATTGATATTGAAATCGAATGCATCTGTGAATGGCTGCTCAAACGCAAAGCCGTAAGTTAAAGACTTAGATGTCTCTTCATCTAGATCTAAAGATCCGCCAGATGTAATCTCAACACTGGATGTTTGTTGTACATTGAGGCCGTCTGCACTGATACCAACGCGTGTTGGATCTCTGCCTTCACGAAGACAATTATCGAGAATATTTTGATCACGGGTCTCGTCTGCCGCAGTGTATGCATTATTTCTTATGAATGCGTCATCAGGAACAGCACATGGATCGAATAGCGTGTTGAAACCGGACTGTCCTGCTAGGAAATTCTCACGCAAATTGGGTGCCCGGAAAGAAGTACCAAAGCTTGCCTTCAAGAGGAGGGAGTCTACAGGTCTCCAGCCACCTTTGATGGAGTATGTTCCGGCAACACCATAAAATTCTTCCTCGGTGATACGGCCTGAAACATTGACACCTAATTCACGGAATAAGGTCTTGTCGGCAACAACTGGAATGTCCAATTCACCAAAGACTTCCTTAATTTCTTTACTTCCTACTGCGCCGCGGTCTGCAAAGAAACCAAAAAGCAAACCATTTGACGCCTCAACAGACGGCGACGATTTGATTTCATCTTTACGCCATTCAGCGCCCACAACCATTGCAACTTGCCCCGCTGGAAGTTCATAAATGTTACCTGTAGCGAAGCCAGATAACAGGGTTTGAGTATATGTTGTGTCGAAATTTCGATCCCCAAACACGTAGTCGCGCTCAGCCGCCGTTGCAAAATCACCAATAGTGGTCCCCAACAGACTTGGCGCAAAGAGGTTAACTGGAACACAGCCCTGCGTTAAATCAGGGAGAGCAGTTCCAGGGTTGGAAAGCGCTGACGCATCACAAGCATCAATCTCAGGTCCGCCAAAAATACCGCCAATGCGAACACCAGGATCGTAATCATCAGAGATACCATCGCCATTATTATCAACAACGCCATCCCCATCGAAATCCGCTGTCGGATCAATACCGAGAGCAAATGCCAATTTATCCTCCCGAATACCTCTACGGAAGGATTTACCGACTGACTCTGAATAAACGCCTGCAATTTCAAATGTCCAGTTATTGAGCGTTGGAGCATGATTTAGGACGTTAAGATCGCCTTTAACACCACCCACAAACCGATATTGCTCAACTTCGCTTCGTACATTGTTTCGGTCGCCCTGCACAGTCACAATTGGGATAACTGGCAAATCGAAACCACCGCCTAAGCCCGTTCCAAATGTCGCATTCTCAGCAGCTCGACAATCAACGCCTGTTCCGCGAAAACATGGATTAAACACACTAGTCGCAGATACATATGGGAAAATTTGTGGTGTCCCGGTATTGTCAGCAGTCACCTCAGCTCGCGAATAGTTAGCTTCGAAAAACGGCGTAATATTTGCCTCTCCTTCCAAGGTATATTCACCATAAGCCATGATATTGTAAAGTTTCTGCTCAGTAATGAAACTTTGATCTATATTAGCGGCGTTGTTGTTCACATTCTGGAAATCTACATCCCGTATACCGTCGCCATCAACATCCAAATCAACACCGAGAATTGTGTTCTCATTAAAACCTGGAATTCCCGTATTCCCGGGACCATCAGTGTAGTAGATAGAACCGTAATTGGTAAACGGAACAAAAACACGACCACTAATACCAGATATTTTACAATCCTGTTCTGAAACCGAAACACCTGGCGTACGATCCTGGACAATCGCATTGCTTCTGAGGTCAACAGTACGAATTTCGCCTGTTGATGTAATCTCGTAGTGTGTATCACAACCCGCTAAGAAGTCACGATCTCTTAGCTTCACCTCATCGCGGAAATCGTACTCAGCGCCAATACCAAAGAAACCGCGGTCATTGTTTTTACCCCAAGCAGCACTAATTGTATAATCATCACCACCACCCTGTGGATTAACATCAGCACGACCGAAAAGCTCTAAACCTTCAAAGTCCTTACGGAGAATAACGTTCGCAACACCAGCAACAGCATCTGACCCATAAACGGATGATGCACCATCTAACAAGAGTTCGTTGCGATCAATCAGGGAGCCCGGAAGAAGGTTAATGGACGGGTTTGTTGGCGCGCCCTCAACACCAGCAGGCGCGTAGCGACGTCCATTAATCAGCAACAAAGTACGATCTGCACCTAAGCCGCGAAGGTTTAGTGTCTGAGATCCCGGACCATTGTCCAAGACAAACCCTTGGAAGGTGGCATCGATTTGTTGACCTGCCGCTGATTCTGAACGTTGCAGAATCTGTGACGGATCAAAAAGACCTACATCTTGTGACAAATCTGTCGTTAGAACCTGAAGCGGGGAGATACTTGTGAAAGTGTCGCGTTTAATACGCGAGCCCGTCACAACAACCTCAGAATCCGGCGTGTCGATTACCTCATCAGCTTCATCGATCAGTGTAATTTGATCATCGATATTTACGGAGGCAGGATCTTGCTCATTGGCGTCCTGTGCGTAGGTCGGCGCGGAACAGGCCATCGCTGCAACCAAACTGGTGCCCAACAATAGTTGGTTAAGAGTTGTTTTTGTCATTTGAGAAACCCCTTCGAACTGGTTTTGTGTCACACTTGCGGATTTTCCGCTTATTGTGGAAAGTTAAAAACTATTCATTTAGAACTTCAAGGCGAATCTCAACAAAAATTAACTTTTTACCGGGAATCGGAAGTTGTGTTGCAAATTTGCCACCCGCAGCACTATTTTTCCGCTAATAATTCTGACTTCCAACGGGATGTTGAAATTGAACACAATTTAATATTGTTACCTTCAATTATACGTCACAATAATGTCAAAAAGCAATACTGGACGTTTCGGCCAACAATTATTACCCCTCTTCTATGAGCATTCCATTTGTTAGGCAGTTTGAATTTGAGTATGGTGCGGTTGCGCAACTAAGCCCATTAATTCAACGCGTCATCGCAAATAATCCAGGTCCTTTCACCTATACGGGGACTGGCGTTTACATTATCGGCGATAAGAATGTGGCGGTGATTGACCCCGGCCCTGCCCTTCCTGAACATCGCGCTGCGCTAGACAAAGCGTTAGAAGGCAGGCGCGTCACCCATGTCCTCATGACTCACCACCATATTGACCACTCCCCGCTAGCGATTCCATTGGCCCGTGATCATGGCTGCGAAGTCTATGGTTATGGCTTGCAAATTCGCCCGCCTGAAGGCGGTGAGGTTCGCTTGGAGGCAGGAGATGACCTAACCTTTAAGCCCGATGTTGAAATTCGATGCGGCGACGTCATTAAAGGTGATGGCTGGACGATAGAGGCTATTCACACCCCTGGTCACACGTCCAATCACTTATGCTTTGACCTTCGCGAGGAGAACACACTTTTTTCCGGCGATCACATTATGGGTTGGTCGACCAGTGTCGTCTCCCCGCCTGACGGACATATGGGGGATTACCTAGAAAGCCTGCGCCGCATTAAAGCTCGCGGGTTTGACCGTATTTGGCCTACTCATGGTCCGTGCATCGATGATGTAGACGAGTTTGTAGGCGCATATATTAATCACCGATTGAACCGTGAGACGCAGATTATGGAGGCCCTCCAAAGCGGACTCACACAGATTATGCCTATTGTAGAAAGACTCTATGTGGATGTTGATAAAAGGCTCTATCCGGCTGCCGCCCATAGCGT
>JAHDCL010000011.1:42733-49033 GCA_020629875.1 Hellea sp. | reverse complement strand
ACGTCAACCCACCTCTTCTCCTCTCATCCAATGGCGGCATTCGCCGGGCATGTTCGGCGCCTACTGACACCGCCGAAGCTTTACCTTAAAGACAGGCTATGGCTTATTCTGAATCTGCTGCGTTAAAAGCGCTTTCTGATGTTCGTGACCCACGGACGGGCCGCGATATTGTTTCAGCAGGTATATTATCCGACCTCATCTTCGAAGATGGAACTCTGCGCGCCGTTCTGGCCATTGATCCTGCACTAGCGCAAGGATTCGAACCTGCGCGTAAATCGGCGGAAGACACACTGTCTGCGCTTGAGGGCGTCTCTAAAGCTTCCGTCATATTAACAGCCCATAAGGCGGCCCCCAAGTTAAGCGGCGCAAAACCCAAACGCAGTAGTAATCCACATCAAGCTCGCCGCCCCGAGGGCTATCAAGGTGATAGCCAAATCGGCACGGTTCTCGCGGTGAGTTCGGCCAAAGGCGGAGTGGGCAAATCAACCGTCGCGGTGAACCTAGCCGCCGCGCTCGCAAAGCTTGGTAAATCGGTTGGTTTGCTGGATGCCGATATTCATGGGCCTAGTGCGCCAATACTTTTGGGTCTCAAAGGCGTTCGCGCGAAAACTGAAGAAGCCAATGGTCGCCGCCTGATAAAACCTTTTACCGCCCATGGCATCAAAGCCATGTCCATAGGTTTTTTGACCGAAGATGATGGTCCCATTATTTGGCGCGGCCCAATGGTCCAGGGCGCAATATCTAAAATGCTCTGGGACGTGAATTGGGGCAAGCTTGACTACCTCATCATCGATATGCCTCCGGGAACGGGCGATGCGCAGCTTGGCCTTGCCCAAGACATCAAACCTAAAGGTGCCATTATCGTTTCAACCCCGCAGGACCTGGCCCTCGCCGATGCACGCAAAGGCGTAAAAATGTTTGAGAAAGTCGACATTCCGATTATTGGGTTGGTCGAAAATATGGCCGTATTTATCTGTCCTGATTGCGGCGGCGCACATCACATATTTGGCAAAGACGGCGCACGGCGTGAAGCGGAGAATATGGGCGTTCCTTATCTGGGCGCAGCCCCACTTGATATGGCAATACGCGAAAGTGGTGATGCAGGTTTTCCCATAGCAGCAGGAGAAAGCCAAGTTGCAGAATTTTTTGAGGAAATGGCAAACGCAGTTATTGGCTAATTAATCGAGCCAGCCTGCCGCAATTTGTTTTTCAAAAGCTGTAATCGCATTTTGCATGAGGATAGCCACAGTCACAGGACCCACGCCGCCGGGAACAGGCGTGACCCAGCTCGCGATTTCTTTCACGGCGTCGGTATCGACATCGCCGACAATTTCAGAGCTGCCGTCTTTATGCGTGATTTGATTAATACCGATATCTATGACGGCGGCACCGGGCTTGACCATATCCGCGCCAATAAGGTGCGGTTTTCCAACAGCGACCACGACCACATCCGCACGGCGAGAATGGGCAGCGACTGAACGGGTCATATGGTGACAGACAGTTACTGTCGCCCCCTCAGCCATAAGCATGAATGCGGCGGGTTTACCAACAATCGCAGAGTGTCCAATTATGACAACTTCCAAGCCCTTTAACGTCAATCCTGTTTCCTTAATGAGCTCGACCGACGCTGCCGCCGTACAAGGGGCAAGCGCAAGGTCATCATAAACAATATTGCCAATAGAAGCGGGGTTCATCCCTTCCACATCTTTAAGCGGGTGAATCGCCGATTGTAGCGATCGAACATTTATGTGATCCGGCAATGGGCGCTGCAGAATAATGCCAAGGACATCAGGGTCATCATTCATCGCTGTAATTTTCGCTTTACAATCATCCTGAGACATAGATGCCGGCCAGAACTGTGCATCAAAAGGAATACCCACTTTCTTTGCCGCGCGTTCCTGTCCGCGAATATAAATCGCAACATCATCTTCTCCGCCCACGGAGATAGACACCAAACGTCCCATTGGCCGTGTGGCTGAAATGGCTTTCACTCGCGCCTTAACGTCCTTGAGAATACGCGAACGCGCCTTTTGGCCTTTCAGCAAGCGAGGGTCAGATATCTTTTTCATTCGGCATTACCCTATAGTATCAACGGCAAATGCGGCTCTATAAACGGCTTGGTTTCCAATGGCTATAGTCGGCAGAATATTATGGCAAGCTCAGTTCACTCCCGCCCATCGGCGTAGAGCGGAAAATCTCTAATTGGCAAGAGGTTTAGCCAACACGGCATCACGCCACATTGTTGTTCCCGTTACAAAATGAGATAGTCCAATCATGAAGGCAAAACAGATACATAGAATGACGGCTATTATTTTGGGGCTTTTTATAATCTCTCACCTCATTGTTCATTTATTCGCACTAGGCGGGATTAGTGCCCATTTGAAAGCTTTGGGTACGGTTCAATGGATTTACCGCAACCCGGTTGGGGAAAGTGTCCTAGTCCTTGCCATTGCAGCTCAACTCATCAGCGGGTGGAAGCGACTAAAAGCCAAAAAAAGGAGCCCGAATAAATGGGCAAAAGCGCAAGTGTATAGTGGACTATATTTGATGTTTTTTCTCATCATTCACACAGGCGCCGCCATCGCGACCCATACTGTCTTTGGGCTTGAAACAGACTTTTATTGGGCCGCGGGCAGTATGAATATTAGTCCGATTAAGTTTGTCTTTTGGCCGTATTATTTTTTAGCAATCACAGCTGTTTTTGTTCACTTCGCTTGCGCCCTACATTTTGCCTGGCCCGGAAGGTTCAAAGCATTCAGAAATATAATGCCCATTATCGGAGCGCTTATTGCGTTGACAATTATTCTGACATTCACTGGATTATTTTATGACGTCCCTATCACCGAAGATGTCTTGAACTACTATCGCAAAAATTTTGGAATTTTGGGCGTAGAGTAGAAACCTATGCTTTCTTCTTTCGCAGAGACCATTTAACCCAAAGCCAGAAAATTTTAGGCCCCTCAACGAGGTAACGTTTCCAGAGGCGCTTTGGCTCAGAACCCAATCTAAACAGCCATTCAAGGCGATATTGCTGCATCCATTTGGGCGCACGTTTGATGCGGCCTGCTAAGAATTCTAGTGACGCACCAACACATAACCCAAGACCGATGCAGTCGCCACGTTCCAATGCCGCTTTCGCGACCATTTCCTGTTGCGGAGACCCGACGCATATAAAAGTATAACGCGCTGGGTTTTGCGCGATAAACTCTGCTGCCGCTGCAACAGCTTCAGGTTTGTTACGAAGACCAAATGGCGGCTGGTGATGATTAATAGCTGTCAGGCCGTAAATTTCTTTGAGTTTAGAAATAATCTCCTCATCAGCCCCAATCACATTAATAGGCTCGGATGGTGTTATGACGTTATCAAAAAGCTGCTGTGTTAAATCTGAACCTGGGACAGCCGCAAGCGGAATACCTGAAATTTTAGCCAACAACTCCAAAATGCGAGAATCGCAAACGGATAACCAAGACGCCGCATAGAGCGGACCATAAACCTCAGGCTCTTTGTGCAGGCGCACCAGATGGTCGACATTAGGCGTAACAATATAGCGGAACCCATGATTACGCGTTACCCATTTCGCCCGCGCCAATGTTTGCATCGGTGTAAGCGGATCAAAGGTCGCGCCAATAAATTCATATGACCGTTGGTTCACACGCCAATCCTGTTGATCTGTTCTCGGTTGGCTACGACGGTCTACACCGCGCGGCTGTGCCGGTAATATTTTTTTCACTGCAGACATAGTGTCCTCAACCCGTATCCATACCCTGTTCCAAGATTCTTATCCCAAATGGGTTTAGATTGAGTTTACATGGTTGTAATTTATTCTTAACGGACCCACATCTTTGCCATGCCGCCCGAAACCCCAGATCAAGACTCAAAAGAGCAAAGTTCTAGAGAACAGAGCTTAAGTTATCAGCTGAAGAGTTTTTGGCGTCTTTGGCCCTATCTTTGGCCAGACGAAAAGCCGAGTTATAAACTACGAACATTTCTGGCATTGCTTTTCACTATAGCGGGACAATTTATTGTCGTCGCTGCGCCCTTCTTTCTAGGGCGTGCCATTGATGGTATGGATGAGCAGATAAAAACTATGGGGCTTGGCAACGCCCTGAGCATGGGAATAGTTTTTCTCATTCTAGCCTATGGAGGGCTTCGTTTATTCTCTGTAGTGCTCTCTGAAGGGCGCGAATATATTTTTGCGCCCGTTGCTCAATATTCTCAACGTGCCGTTGCCACCGCGACCTTTGCTCATTTACATAAATTATCTCTTCGTTATCACCTCGAAAAACGCACTGGTGGGCTGTCCCGAATAATCGAACGCGGCATCCGCTCTATCGGATTTTTATTTCGCTTTTTATTATTCAATATCGGCCCAACACTTTTACAACTCGCTATCGCCGGAGCCGCCTTTTGGATTGCCTATAGTTGGGAATTTGCGCTAATCGCAGTCGCTGTTGTTATCACTTATATCTGGTTCACAGTCACGACCACCGAATGGCGATTAAAGTTCCGCCGCGATATGAACAAAAAAGATACCGAGGCAAATGCAAAAGCGATTGATAGTCTTCTAAATTATGAAACCGTGAAATATTTCAATGCCGAAAAATTTGAAACAGACCGCTATGACATGGCGATGGAAGGTTATCAAAAAGCGGCCATCTTATCACGAACATCATTGGCTACCGTTAATATCGGACAGAGCTTTTTAATGAACCTTGGGCTTGTCGCACTCGTCCTTCTCGCGGCACAGCGAGTCCTTGCAGGGGGCATGACAACCGGTGACATTTTTGCCATCACCATGGTGATGATGCAGGTTTATCGACCACTTAATATCCTCGGCTTTGCATACCGTGAAATTAAGCAGGCTCTCACCGACATGGAAAAGATGTTTTCATTACTTGATATTAAACCCGAAGTTCAAGACGCAGCACAAGCGACAGACATTTCGGACGTGCAAGGCGCTATTGAATTTCAGAATGTTGCCTTCCGCTATGAACCAGATCGCTTAATTCTTAAGAATATCTCCTTTGACATTATGCCGGGCCAGACCGTCGCGGTCGTTGGGCCAACCGGTGCTGGGAAATCAACGCTCTCGCGTATTTTATTTCGCTTCTATGATATCGAAGACGGCATAGTATCTGTAGACGGCCAAAATATTCTAGATATCACGCAAGATTCTTTGCGAAACTCTATCGGCATTGTTCCGCAAGATACGGTGTTATTTAACGATACCATTGGTTATAATATCGCTTATGCCAAACCTGATGCCACGCAAACGGAAATAGAGACAGCGGCCAAGGCAGCGCAAATTCACGACTTCATCGCAGGACTTCCCAAAGGGTATGATACCATGGTTGGGGAGCGCGGATTAAAACTCTCTGGCGGTGAGAAGCAGCGCGTTGCTATTGCAAGAACCTTATTAAAAAACCCTGCCATCCTCATTCTTGACGAAGCCACTTCGGCGCTGGATAGCGTGACGGAACGTGACATCCAAACCGCGCTTGATCATGCAGCCAAAAACCGGACAACCCTGGTCATCGCCCATAGGCTTTCCACGATTGTCGGTGCCGATAAAATTATCGTGATGGATGATGGCAAAATCGCCGAACAAGGTACGCACGCTGAGTTACTTAAAAAGGGCGGGCTTTATAGGTCTCTTTGGGATCAACAGAAAAAGGTAGAGCTAAACTAAGCCATTATTAGCGCCAAATATTCAGTGCCAAGAGTAAAAAATGAACAAAGAAAAAGTAGCTCGTGAAGTTAGGAAAGATGTTACTTTCAACTCCAAAAGGCTGCAGGAAGCTCTTCAAGGTCTGCTTTAGCACATTGCTGAAAAGCGAGCCTATCAACAGGAAGAACATGGCATGAGCAACTTTGTTGCCTAGAGTGCCGGGCAAGCCTAAAAAGACGGCCCAAAGCCCAAAAATCGGAATCCATACGAGCCGCGTCACAATTTGAATGATAGTATTATTTCTCGAAACAATCGCAGGTTTGATTAAAGCGATTAAGGATCGGTAAAAACGAGTAATATGAGTCTCACTAAGCATCAATATACAGGCGCAAAGCACAGTGGAGAACATCTGAGTATAGTCGATAGAGTTAAGTGATAAATCAGAATACTTTACTAATTCTGGATGAAACTGGCTTAACGCAAGAGTCACGAAGAACAACCAGCTTGACCAGAACACCATTCTCGAAACATGCAATTTCAAAGGAACTCTGACTTCCTTTGTATTGCCCTCTGGGAGGGATGCGCGCGGAATAAATTTTGTTGCTAGGACTGCGAAAATTTTGGATAAAAAA
>JAHDCL010000011.1:21258-42633 GCA_020629875.1 Hellea sp. | reverse complement strand
GGATGCGCGCGGAATAAATTTTGTTGCTAGGACTGCGAAAATTTTGGATAAAAAATACCCAAATATGATTATTATAAGCGTCGCTAAAGGGCGCCGCAGGAACTCAGGTACCAGATCTAGGTATTCATAAAGAGCCTTCATACTCGAAGGAGCCCTTAAAGCTCTCCGATTTTCCGCATGGCATCTTCAAGACGTTGAATGGTCTGTATTTCTTGATCAATACCCATTTCAAGGGCAATCAATTTTCCTTTTTGCGTCAAATTTAAATTCTGACCGTCATAGTAACGTTCTTTAATCCGGTAATATTTTGACAATTTAGTTTGATGCTGCTCCATCCGGATGGTGAGCTGATCCTTCAATGCATTTAAGTCCATATTTTCCAATGCGTAGAATTTCACCAACATATCGTCTTTGAGAGACGGATGCTTTGCTGGTTTCTTGGACCAAGCTCGGAGCGCCTTTTTTCCATCAGCAGTTAGTGTATGAATAATACGGTTAGGTTTTCCATCTTGGCTAACCTCCTCGCTGACAACATAGCCTTTCTCACGCAAGCGGCCCAGTTCCCGATATATTTGCTGATGCGAGGCCCTCCAGAAAAACCCAATCGAGGCGTCAAAATTCTTCGCCAGATCATATCCACTCATCGGACGTTCGGTCAGGCAGACCAAGATTGCTTCGGCTAGTGCCATTGAGTTCCCCTTAAGAACATAACTTGATTATATGCAATTTGTTGCATAGGGTTATTATTCTGCTCAGAAAACAGGAAATTGCATGTCACTTCAAGGTAAAACCATATTCATGTCTGGCGGTTCTCGCGGAATCGGGTTGGCCATCGCTAAAAAATGTGCGAAAGACGGAGCCAATATAGCCATCGCAGCCAAAACAGCGGAGCCACACCCAAAACTTGAAGGCACAATTTATACGGCTGCCAAAGAAATAGTCGCCGCCGGCGGTCACGCCTTACCGCTCGTTTGCGATATTAGAGATGAAGCCGCTGTTGATGCCGCTGTCGCGGCCTGCGTCTCAGAATTTGGCGGGATTGATATTTGTATAAATAATGCCAGCGCAGTTTCTCCAACGCCTACAACAGCCACGCCCATGAAGCGCTATGATCTCATGAATGAAGTTAATGCTCGCGGGACATTTATGCTGTCTCAGAAGTGCCACCCTCATTTAAAAGAAGGTACCAACCCGCATATCGTCAACATCGCCCCGCCTCTTGATATGGATAAACGTTGGTTCAAACACCATACAGCTTACACCATGGCGAAGTATGGTATGAGCATGTGTACCCTCGGCATGGCAGAAGAATTCAGAAAAGACGGCATCGCCGTAAACTCGCTTTGGCCTATGACATCCATTGATACAGCCGCGGTTCGAAATGTTTTAGGCGGTGACAGTATGGCCAAGATGAGCCGCACCCCGTCCATTATGGCAGACGCTGCATATGTCCTGCTTAATCAAGATGCCAAAGAGTACACGGGTCAATTTGTCATTGATGAGTTCATCTTAGCATCGACCGGAGAAACGGATTTTACGCAATATAATCAACCCGGTTATGACGGCCCTCTAGCCGCTGATTTTTTCATTCCGAGCGATTGGGTGGCCCGTTCGGCCTCCAACGTCATGGAACACCCCGGATATAAATAGGAGCTCTTGGATGGCTACACTCAACGCGCTCGATCCCACCCCGGAACAAGTAAAAGAATTCTTGGGCCATAAGAAGGCTAATGAGCCCGTTTTTATGCTGAACCTTCTAAAATTCAAAGAGCGAGCAGAGTATAATGACGGCGAGGATATCTCAGGGCGCGAGGCCTATGGCCGCTACGCCAAAGCCTTTGGAGAAATGGTGCGGAACTCGGGCGTAAATACAGAAACAGTTTTCGGCGGAAATGCAAATAGCTGGTTGATTGGAGAAGGGTCTGGCGAATGGGATGCTGTCGCTCTTGTTAAATACCCCGATGCCGCCACAATGTTTAAGGTCGTCAGTTCAGAGGGCTATAGAAAAATACACAAACACCGTCGAGCCGGCTTAGCCGGACAACTACTGATATCATGCGACGGCGAAGGCGTTTTTTAGAAAGATAAACATGACTCAAACTTTATTGGTAAATAGATCCGATTTCGCAGATGTTGCCTTGGTGACGACGAACGAAGAGGCGCTGCAAGATGGCTTTATTAGAGTGTCTATCGGGCCCTGGGCACTGACTTCGAATAATATCACTTATATGGCTGTGGGTGATCAAATTGGATATTGGAAGTTCTTTGAACCCAAAGACTACGGGATTGAAATGGATGGTTTTGGCCGTATGCCAGTATGGGGATATGCCGAAGTAATAGAGTCTAAATGCGATAGCGTCGCCGTCGGAACGATGATTTATGGGTTTCTTCCCATCGCGCAAACATTTGACATGAAGCCTGTAAAATTAACGCCTATCGGTTTCCAAGATGGTAATGATCACCGCGCAGCGCTGCACCCCGTTTATAATAGCTATACGGTAATTGATAATGACCCGAGTTTCGCTGCTCATAGAGATTTACAGCCTGTTTTGCGCCCGCTCTTTACGACTAGCTTTTTAATTGATGATTTTTTGGCAGATGAAAACTTCTTTGGGGCCGAGCAGGTGCTATTACTCTCAGCGTCATCGAAAACGGCGCTAGGGACAGCTTACTGCCTTAAGCAGCGCGGCAATATAAAAGTTGCAGCACTAACCTCAGAGGCAAACAAAACCTTTACCCAGGCTACTGGGTTCTATGACAAGGTGTATACCTACGACACAATTACGGACATGAATCCAGACGTAAGAACGGCGGTTGTCGATATGGCGGGAAATGGAAAGGTCATGGCTAACGTCTATGACCACTTCGAAGAGAACATCGTCTATAATTGCATGGTCGGAAAATCCCACTGGGATGGCGCACCTCCAAAAGCGCCATCGCTTGGCGCACCGCCAATCATGTTCTTTGCACCCGACCGCGTAAAGCATCGCATGAGTGAATGGGGCGGTGAAGGATTCGCGAAAAACTTAGCCGCCCGTTGGCTACCTTTTTGCGAAACGGCAAAAACCTGGCTCGATATAGTTGAAAGCCATGAGGTTACAGATCTCCTCAAAGTTTATAGAGGCTTTCTTCAAGGCGATGCCAGCCCTGCCAATGGCTATTTGTTTAAAATCTAGGAATTTAAAATGTCATATAAATGCTTCGACGTCTCGATCGAAAATAGTATCGCCCATATTGTCATGAGCCGCCCAGAGAAGCGCAATGCGATGATTAAAGAGTTTTGGACCGAGCTTCCTGAAATTATCAGAGATATTGATAGCCAATCCAAGGCCCGGGTAATCGTGATTTCTTCTACGGGGCCCGTATTCTCTGCAGGGATTGATATCGGTATGTTTAGCAACGATATCGGAGCTATTCGTGATAAAAATGACCCAGTCTATGGCGTAAATTTTTACCATAATAATGTCTTGCCATTACAAGATAGTTTCACCGCGATTGAACAATGCAGAATTCCGGTTTTGGCTGCTATACAAGGGGGATGTTACGGCGGCGGCGTTGACCTGATTACAGCTTGCGATATGCGCTACGGAACCCAAGATAGCTTTATTACAATATATGAGATTAATGTCGGTATGGTCGCGGACGTTGGTACCTTCCCACGAATTTTAAACCATATGCCCGAAGGTGTCGTTCGTGAACTCGCCTATACAGGCAGGAAAATGCATGCCGGTGAATGTAAAGATCGAGGTCTCTACAACGAAATATATGAAAGCCAAGAGAAGATGATGGAAGCGGTGATGGAAATGGCCGCCCAAATCGCGACCAAACCGCCTCTCTCGGTATATGGCTGCAAACGCATTATTTCTTACTCAAGAGATCATCGTACTAGTGACAGTCTCGACAATATTGCCATCTGGAATATGTCCATGCTTAACCCTAGTGAAATGATGGAAGCCATCGTTTCTAAGGGAGAAAAACGTAATGGAAACTATAAAGATTTACCCAAGGTGACGAAGTAGAGGAAAGTGAAAATCGTGCGAAGAAGAAAGTTCTCGCACGATTTTGATACAGTTTATGCCCCTTAACTGCACTTCACTTTTTCAACGCCCCGTTGAATACATCCAACTTATTCTCTAAAAACTGGCTGGTCTTGTCATAAAATATCACGCTAAGTTGTCATTTCTTCTAAAACTTGTCTTTCTTGACATCTGCGCCTTGTCATTTCACATTAAATGCCATGGGCGACGAAAAACAAATTCAACATCCTCATCTCTATATGACGATGTCTCTACAATATCTGACCACTCAGCTAGACCAGCTAGAGGCTTTTGGGTTTCCACGCGCCAAATCTCTCGAAATACTGCAACTTTCCGAGGAAGAGTTTGCTAATCCAAAAGCAAGAACGGATGCGGCTCGCGTCGAAAATATGTACAAAATTGCCGCAAAGGCTCTAAATGACAGGCGCCTAGGTATACGTGTCGGCTATAAGTTTCGTGTTCATGAATATCAAAAAACGGGATCTATCTACTCTTATTGCGAAAACATAGCTCAAGTATTGGAGCTAAATGAGCGCTATCAATGCTTGGCGGTTGATGTGGGGAAACCTGAATACAGAATTGAAGATGGGCGGCATTACTTTCTCTATAATCGCTACGAAGAAGCCAAAGATATGCATCACGTCATGGGGGCAGTATTCGGCGCATGGGCGACTGCGTTTCGGTGGCTCGCTTGGGCAGCGGGACATGAACTCAAAGAAGCCCACCTTATGCCTAATGCTCCTGCTGACATTAGTTTTTACAAAGAAGTGGTCCAATGTCCGATCGTTTTTGGGATGCCGCGAAATCATGTCGAGTTCCATCCGGAATCAATTACGAAACCACTCATCACCCGTGACCCTGAAAAACTTGCTCACGCTATCGGAATTTTGGATAAACTTTTAAATCTGGGGGATGAGTCAGAAAACTTTAAGGCTTCCGTTTCAGCCTCCATTCAAGCCGCCATGGCAGAAGGCCATGTGAGTTTACCGATCGTCGCAGCCCGCATGAATATGTCAGAAAGACAATTTCGCAATAAAATGACGAGCCTGAGTCTTAGCTTTCGTGACATGCTCGAATATGAGCGTAAAGAGCTATTTAGCGATCTTCACGCAAACGGAGAAAGTTTCGCCTCCATCGCTCAAGCCTTAGCTTATAATGATCAAGCGGCTTTTAACCGGGCCTTTAAGCGTTGGTATAACATGTCCCCCAGCCAATACTCGGCAAATACCACGAAGTGATATGAATAATAAAACGGTCAACGAATTCCTTAGCGATATCAAGCATTGGAAAGATGAGTTGGAAGTACTACGCAATACGCTCCTAAGTACGGATTTAGCCGAAACCATCAAATGGGGAATGCCTTGTTATACATATGAGGGGAAAAATATTGTAGGCGTGTGTGGGTTTAAGTCCTATTTTGGTCTCTGGTTTCATCAAGGCGTATTCTTATCCGACCCCCAAAAGGTTCTTATAAATGCACAATCTGGCAAGACTAAAGCATTGCGACAATGGCGTATGACCTCATTAGAGGATATCAAGACCCCAACTATATTGGCATATATTGAAGAATCTATCGAACATTCACAGGCGGGGAAGAGATCTCCTAAAGCTTTACCACGACAATTAGTCATCCCAGAAAAGCTCAACTTTGCTTTAGAAAATGACCCTATATTACAAAAAGCATTTAACAACTTTCGAACCGCACAAAAATGCGATTTTGCAGATTATATTTCCAGTGCCAAGCAGTCAGAGACGCAGCAAAGACGACTTGAAAAAATAATACCGCTTATTCACGACGGCATCGGATTAAATGATAAATATCGATAGTTCAGTAACAGCGCCCAAGTGCTATTTCGAAATCAGCGCCATTAACGCAGTGGTACTCGCATCATGATGTCCAGTTTCACCAGATTCTAATTCATCTAATATGGTGGAAGCCAGTACTTTTCCAAGTTGGACACCCCATTGATCAAAGCTGTTCACGTCCCAGATAACACCTTGCACAAAGACTTTATGCTCATAGAGAGCAATTAAGTGACCCAATGCAAAGGGCGACAACTCATCCAATGTGATTGTCGTGGAGGGGCGATTACCCGGAAATGTCTTTTGAGGCGCAATGGCATCAACATCGGGGCGGTCCTCTAATTCATCGCGCACTTGCTGTTCAGACTTACCGAGCATTAGAGCCTCAGATTGTGCGAAGCAGTTCGCGAGAAGGGCGGCATGATGGTCAGGTCTCGCGCTATGATCTTTTAAAACTGCCACAAAGTCCACAGGAGCTCCAGGAGTGCCCTGATGGAGCCACTGGAAAAAAGCATGCTGCCCGTTCGTACCTTCATCGCCCCATATTATTGGGCATGTCAGGCCAGCCTCAGAGCCATCGCGGGTAATCCGTTTGCCATTACTTTCCATTTCTAGCTGCTGTAAAAAGGCCGCGAGTTTACGAACACGCCGCGAATACGGAATAACGGCCTGCGAGCTATATCCTAAAATATTCCGATTCCAAATGCCTATTAAAGCCATCATCACGGGCAGGTTTTCTTGTAAGGGTTGATCGCGGAAATGCATGTCCATTTTCGCGGCACCTTGAAGGAACTCCGCGAATATGTCCGGGCCAAAAGCTATCTGCAAAGAAAGCCCTACCGCACTCCAAACGGAGTAACGGCCGCCGACCCAATCCCAAAAATCAAAAATTTGATGAGATGGGATATCAAAGGCTAAAGCCCCTTCCCTGTTCGCGGTTACAGCTATAAAATTATCACCCGCCTTTTTACCAAGTGCCTCTGTGAGCCATTCCCTAGCAGCTTCGGCATTCATGCGTGTTTCTTGGGTAGTGAAAGACTTAGAGACGACGACTACTAAAGTTGACTCTGGATCGAGGCCGTCGAGAGCATCATTAATCGAGGCTCCGTCCACATTTTCCGCAAACCTTAGCTCCAGAGCCATCTCGCCTGTTGCTTGGAACGCATCGGCGACCAATCGAGGCCCTAAATCCGAACCGCCAATCCCGATATGAACAACGGCTTTAAACTTTCCTTCTTCACGAACCTTATTCGAAAAATTCGCCATACGCTCGCGCATAGCCGCGACCTCTTTCTGAATCGCTTCAGAGCCACCCACGCCTCGCAGAGCCATATGCAACACGGCACGGTTTTCAGAAGTGTTTACAGTATCGCCCGCAAATAATTTGGCGCGCCATTCTTCCAGGTGACATGCTGCCGAGAGATCTTGAAGAGCATTAAGGGCATTTTCACTTACCGCTTGCTTAGAAAAATCTGCCCGTAAGGGCCCTTCTCTCAAGACAAAGCGCTCAAGACGCTTTGGTTCGGTATCAAACAGTTCCCTGATCGGCCCGACACTATCTGCCAATCCTTCAAGCTTTTGAAAATGAGCAACACGATTTGTATAATTATCTACGGGCATAGAATCTCCAATGCGCGCGGTTTACAATATTTTTCACTCAGCGCAATAAAAAACCCCGTCACCAAGAGGAGGGCAACGGGGCGTCATGCGCGAAACTTAGCGTTCGCTCATTCTATAGTGAATGATAGAGAATTTAGAGTGATCAAGATCCGTACTTTACGGAGCAGCCATATGGTGCGGTATCAGGCACAGCAACCTCATAGCCTGCTTTCAAATCTTCCATCGCAGCGATAACATAGTTCTTCGCGCCAGCAACTGTCTTCGGATTAGCAGAGCGGTTATCATCAATCGCGCCCTGATATACGAGTGTCTGACTTTCGTCGATAATGAACATATGGGGTGTCGTCTTTGCCGAAAAGCTACGCCCCATATCACCTGATGGGTCGAGTACGACTGCAGACAACGACGTCCCTTGTTCGACCTTCCACGCATTTGCTTCGGCTCCAGTCTTGTAGCCTTGCTTACCTGGAGCGCTAGAAATTATTGACAGCCAAACAGCGCCATCCTCTTTTGCCAATGCTTGAGTCTTCTGCATGTTTTTTGTCGTGTAATGCTTTTTAACATACGGACAGCCCTCATTCGTCCATTCAAGTACGACTTTTTTTCCTGCATAATCCGAAAGATTGTGCAGCACACCGTCGGAATCTGTTACAGTCATATCGGAAACATTTGAGCCGGTAGCAATTTTGGCTGAAGCAGGCGCCACGATTGCAATCGCCGAGACCGCAAGGGTGGAAAGTAGAATTCGTGATATCGTCATGTGATGTCCTCTCATTACGGTAAACTTTGAAACGAGATCAAAGCCAATTAGGATTTTTCCCCAGCGATGGCATCTCTTATCACATCATGACTCAAAACTTGAGGTAAAATTACAGGGCTCACGGAATTGTTAGAATAGACGAGATAAAGTGGGACACCGGCCCGGCCATATTTCGCTAATTCCGTCGCAATAAGGTCGTTCTTATTGGTCCAGTCGGCAATCAAAAATGCGGTATTTGTATCTTCAAATAATTTTTGCGTCTTAGCTTTATTCAGCACCACCTTTTCATTTACTTTACATGTCACGCACCATGCCGCGGTAAAATCTACAAAAATAGGTCGACCTTGCTCCTGAAGCTCGGCAACTCGAGAAGGCGACCAAGCTTCAGATTCTAATCGGCTCACAGTGCCTGGGTTAGAAGTCGAGGAAATCGATATAGAGAGCGCGATAGCTACAATAACAGCGAGGGTGCCTAGTGTTTTCGTAATCATTGAACCGCGCTTTAAAAGCCAAATTGCAAAAGTCGCCGCCAACATAGCAGAGAGCACAAATAAAATGCCGCTTTCCCCTGCTTGTAAACTCAGGACCCAAATCAACCAAATCGCTGCGGCGAACATTGGAAACGCCAGAAGTTCTTTGAAACGCTCCATCCAAGGGCCAGGTTTAGGTAATTTCGTCAAAATGGATGGAATATAAGCCACCAACAAAAACGGCAAAGCGAAGCCTATGCCCAAAGCCATGAACACGGCCAGCGTAATAAAGGCAGGCGATGCCAATGCATATCCGACCGCTCCGGCCATCAAGGGCGCCGTGCATGGGGTGGCCACTATAACTGCTAAAGCGCCGGTAAAGAAAGATCCTGCCACGCCTGAACTCTGCGTTAGCTTTGTGCCGGTATTTTGTAGGCGGGAACCGATCTCAAAGACACCAAGAAGATTTAGGCCAATGACGAAAAGTAACACAGCAAGAATGGCCACAACTTTGGGAGACTGCAACTGAAAGCCCCATCCGATTTCTGTACCGCCAGCCTTTAGGCCAAGAAGCAAAATGGTCAGAAGTAAAAACGTAGTAATTACGCCAGCTGTGTAAAGCCAAGCCTCTCTTCTGATTTTTCCGCGTTCACCATGAGCGAGCTTGGCTATTGACAAAGCTTTAATTGAAATCACGGGAAAAACGCAGGGCATTAAATTCAGGATCAATCCGCCAATGAGCGCGCCTATGATGGCGGTCCAGAGAGTTGCGCCCGCAATTTTCACTTCAGGCGCCGAAACCTCGCCTATGTCAAAGCTTTTCCCGACAGCCAATGAAATTTCGGCGCCTCGTAGGGTCTCACCATTTTCGTAAGTCAAAACGCCGTCGAGAGTTTCCGGTATCGTCTCATTCCAGATGTAATCAGCTGTCGTGGTTAAGCTTAGCCCCTTTGAGCCCCGCCTTAAGATTTGTGCTTCGCTATGACCAAGAACGCCTTGCTCATAGGGGAAAAAATAGGCTTTTGAAAAATCACCTTCGGGTAAATTGAGCAGACTTATAGTTACAGTGCTGTTTGCTTTTATGATGCCTCCCTGAATATTACCTTTCTTGGGTACTTCTGTAAGAGCCGCCTCAATTTCAGGCTTCCAACCTAAATCCTCTAATGGCGCGCCCACAGCAATAGGCAGGCTAACGCTGCCCTGCTCGGGAATGCAAACATCCTTACAAACGAGGTAGTAAAAGTTAGCTCGAACGGTGACTACGGACCCCAATTCGGCATCCTGAGCGAGTTTGAATTTAACAGGGAAAAGAGGTGCGCCTTCGAAACCATAATTTACAATTGGTCCAGTAGGGATAGTTCGCGGTAAAGGCCAATTAATTTCGTCTGCCGACAATTTGTCAGACAACTCCCACTCTATTTGCACAGGCTCACCGCTATCTCCGGGGTTACGCCAGTAGGTGTGCCAGTGCTCATCAAGCACTGTTCGCAAAGCGATGTAAAACTCTTGTCCAGGAGCGATCCTGTCATGTGTACTCACGAGAGATGCTGTTACCTTCCCAGTGTCCACTGGAACTGACTGACTTGCAATCGCAGGCATCGCCATAAGCCACGTTAGAAAAGTCAGAATTAAAGCGCGCATATGGCCTCCAGTTTGGAGGCCTTATACGATGACGTAATTAATAAAGCTAATACTCAAAAACGCACATCACGCGGAATTGAAGGGTATGAAAATACCTCAATGATTCTTCTATTGACATAATATGACAGCGCTGTCACTTCATATCGATAAAACTCTGGGGATCACACTATGGACTCGTCGGCTCAAACTCGTCGTAATTTGTTACTAAGCGGAATAGCCTTAACACTCGTTGCTTGCGGAGGCGATGGATCTTCATCGACCGCAAGCGCAGTTATCCCTCCTCCTCCTCCTCCTCCTCCTCCTCCTCCTCCACCTCCAACCACCGCTGATGGAGTACTTAAGGGGCGATATGAGACAAATTTCTTAGTCGGGGCCGCAATCGGTACCGCGCAAATCGCAGCAGCTTCGCCAGATTCTGATATTCTCAGTAAGCAATTCTCTTCAATTACAGCGGAAAATCTGATGAAGCCGTATAGCTTAGCTCCAACGGAAGGTGTTTACAATTTTGCGGAAGCAGATGCTCTTGTCAGTTTTGCAGAGGCTAATGGTATTTCCGTGCGTGGACATGCTTTGCTTTGGCATCGCGCGACTCCCGATTACTTCTTTCAAGGAACACCTGCAGAGGTGAAAGCCCGCCTGCAGGAATATATCTTTGAGGTTGTCACACATTTTAAAGGTAAGATTTACGCTTGGGACGTGGTAAATGAAGCTATAACAGATGACGGCTCAGCGGCAACAGCCCCCTACCGCAATAGTAATTGGTATCAAGCGGCTGGAAATAGTAAAGATTATATAGATTGGGCCTTTGAGGCCGCTCGCGCCGCTGACCCAGGCGCGAAGTTATTTTTAAATGATTATAACACCGAATTAATAGGCAAACGTTCTCGTCTCTTGGCTGTGGCTAAAGACCTTGTTGATAGAGGCATTCCTATTGATGGAATCGGGCATCAGCATCATCTACAAATGACCAGCGATGTAGACCAAGCTTTAAAGGCGATTGATGACGTGGACGCCATGTTCCCTACGCTGGCCAACCATATCACTGAGTTAGATATATCAGTGTATTCTGATCCAGGGGAGTGCTTTGCCTCTGGCACAAACTGTGCGGCGAGTTATGGCACGAATGTTCCTGAGAGTGTCACTAAGGCTCAAGCGCAAATGTACCGAGATCTCTTCACTGGCTTTGCGGCCCGTCCTTCGGTGACATCTGTTTCGCTATGGGGGCTGACCGATGACGCGTCTTGGCTAAATAATTACCCCGTCAGCAGACCCAATTACCCCTTACTCTATGATGCGGATCGCAATATAAAGACAGCCTTTCAAGCCGTCACAGATCCGGATTTTGTAATATGAAAAAGCCCGCTACACAGAGCGGGCTTTGCAAATCTAATTTTCCAAAGATATTATTTCTTCTTTTTAGCCGCTGGCTTTTTCTTTGCCGGCGCTGCAGCTTCGTTAGCACGGCGCAACGTCATGTTTACAAGGCGCTGCCAGTTTCCGAGTGAAACCATGTGAGCATGAGCAACAGCTAAATAACCGTTTTCTGTGAACTCTTTAAGTTTCTCTGCGGGAAGGGCTTTGAGGCGTTCTTCTGTAATCGCAAAATAATCAGCAATTTTTTGACGCTCTGCTGGAGTTCCATCTGGGTTTGACCCTTGGAAGTTCATTTCTTTTTGCTCAAACAAATCTAACTCTTTAAATGTGTTGATCATTTGCTGTGTAGCCTGACGATCACGTTCGAAATTTTGTAAGAACTGGAAAGCTTCTTTCGTGAAAGCGGATGTATCTGCACCATCGAAGAATTTTTGCTGAGGACCTTTATTAGTGACGCATTCAGCTGACTCGTCAACACAAACGACAAAACGGTCATTCGCTTGATCGCCCGCCAGAACGAACGGATAGCGGCGCGCAAAAGCAGGCATGTAGAAATCTTGAGCGAACTGGCCTTCAGTCACGAAAAGGTTCTCACCTGAACGGATGCCCATAACTGCAAGTGGGGACCGCTCTTCACCTGCAAAGATGATTGGGAAAGAGGCCGCCGCAGCACCAAATTCAGGGGCCGTCAAAGGTAAAAAATGTTGGTCGGCCATAAAGGCAAACGGCTTATCGATTTGCTTAACCCCGAACTTATCGTGCTTTTCTTTAGTGAGTGGCTGTGGATTTTGATAAAACATAACGTTACCTGTAACGGCGACGGGTGCTTGTGTTTCGGCCATGGTGGTCCCTCTTTTGTTGCTTTTGCCCCATATGAGGGCGAAACTCTGTAATTCAAGCCCGCCTCTAGACAATTTTGGGGTTCCTATCAACATCTGAATCTCTATTGGCGAATGTCGCTACAGACGCTAGGGTGTTGTTATGAGCCATGACCATTCACATCAGGATATGTCCACCGAAGAGCGGGTCGCCGCCGCGCGAGCCACATGCGAAACGGCCGGAGAACGGTTTACAGCTCTACGCGCTCACGTCTTTGAATTGATTATTGAAGATGGCGGCGCTGTAAAAGCCTATGACCTTCTTGATCGCCTTCGTCCAGAAGTGGGCTCACCCAAGCCGCCAACGGTCTACAGAGCGCTAGATTTTCTTTCCAAACTTGGCCTTGTGCACCGCGTAGAGGCTTTGAATGCTTTCATTGCATGTGATCATGGTCATAGCGGACATCTTGCCGAGTTTTTCATTTGCGAAAAGTGCGAGAAGGTCGAGGAACGTCATGCGCATGATCATGCTGATTGCAAGCCCGACGGGTTTCAAATCAATCGGTCTGTTGTCGAGCATTACGGCACCTGCGGAAAATGTGCCACCTAAAACTATATGGGTGAATTCTTAAAAACTTGGTCAGGTGAATGTTCTGCTTGGGAATGTGATGGGCTCGGCCATCTGAATATGCGTCATTACATGACCAAAGTCATGCAAGCGCGACAAATGTTTTTCATCCGCTCGGGGCTGCATGAAGCATTTAAAGCCAATGCCTTTTCTAGCATTCGGGTTACTGCCTTTCACATCAAATATCACGCGGAGGCTAGACCAGATAATCCGCTCTACATCGAAACCGGCCTGCTTGGCCTCGCAGAAGAAACGGTTCGACTCTGTCATGTGATGTATCATGGTGATGGACGAATCGCAGCCACGGTTGTTGAAAATATAGACCATATATCCCTGCGCACTAAATCGGCCTTTCCATGGCCGAGGCGATTTGTGGCGGCTGTGGAGCCCTATTTGGTAGAACAACCCCAACCGTCGAAACCCAGGAACTTGTCCTATGAGACAAAACCGTGGAACCCATGTGAGGATGACATTAAGAGTATAGCCGCGAAGCATATTGGCTCGGGCGTTTTTCAACCTTTTGAAATCGGGCTTGCCGGAACTGTCACCCCTCAAGCTTTAATGGGGCGCACAACAGAAACGATTGCCCATATGACCGACGGCTATCCGGAGTTTTTAGATCCAGACTATCATGCCAGCGGAAAGTCCGGTGCCCTCCTTGAAGCACAAGTCTTCATTCACCGCCCCGCAGAATTGGGTGATGCTTACCATTTTTACTCAGGTCTGATGCAGGGAAATGCTTATACTCGCCAGCTCGTTCACCATATTTTTGATGTGGTGACTGGAGAATGTTTATTTTCCATGATTGGAGATGGCTGTTTATTTGATTTAAAGGCCCGGAAACTCATTAAAGCCAGTGATGCGCAAGTCGCAGCATTGCAAAACAATATAGTGCAGGGCCTACGCGTTTAATACCTCGCTCAAACGCCCCATTGCATAGTCAGGGTCATGCATCGGAAACATATGGGCGCGGTTAATATCAAAGACCACATTTTCCTCGCCAATCACTTTTGCAATGGCATTGCGGCCCGAACGGAAACTTACGGCGCCATGTCTTCCCGCGAAAGTGACATGGGAATTATGGGGCGGGAGATGCGGAATAGCTTTAAAGACATTATGGCCTTGCGCGACAAATATCGCTTGTTCCCAGAGCGGATTGCAGGCGAGCTTCACGCCCTCTCCATCTGGGATGAGGCCGCCGGTTAAATAATCCCGCAAAGCTTCATCTGTGAAACCCCGAAAGGCCCCACGATTTTTATAGCGCCGGAATGCCGCCTCTAGGCTGTCAAACTTTGAGCGGCGGCGGCCTGCATTTCGCGCAATAGGCAGACGCCTTTTCATAAAGCTCCGCCCCCCCGGCAGGCGATTGAATGCGCGCGCGAAAGCGGGGATCAATACAGGGTCAAACCCGACATAACCGCTGACTTTGTCTTTTATCTGCGGCAGAGCGAGAATTCCCGTCACCGCGCCATAGCTATGCCCAGCGAGGACAAGAGGCGCGCTTATGTACCGATTAAAAAACTCAACCACATCATCGCGAAAAATATGCCAATTCTTTAGCGCCGCGACATCTGTCGGCAACTCACTCATACCATGGCCGCGTAGATCCAGCGCAATAGCGTGAACGCTCAAAGGCTCTAAAATGGTTTTATAGCTATAGCCATTAAACCCATTGGCATTCAGCATGAGAATGCGCGGCGGCGCCGATATATCTCCAAAGTGAATTGCGGAGAGTTGACCATCCCGAAGTTCATATGATTTACGAAATGAAGAGGCCTCCCTCATCACTACATCGCATGAACTTTGGCCGGATCCAAATCATCTTCAATCGCTTGGTCGAGAATTTTGAAAATCTCTTTTCGGCTGCGGAGCTTGGTCTCTCTAAAAGCTTTCGCATTTAGTTGACCAAACATTTGGCCCGCCATGGGAATGGCCATAGGCCATTGCTCGGAGGGGACAACGCGGTCAAAAAAGCCCGCATGCATAGCGCCTTTGGGGCTAAATATTTCTCCGTTAACCACGCAACGATTAAAGTAGTTTTTCGCAAAATGATAGCGGCCCATCTCAATTCCGAAATTATGCATAGTCATGCCGATGAGAGTTTCATTCAGTCCAATTTTATAGTCGCCTTCTCTGATCATGGAGTAATCGCAAGCCAAAGCGAGGAAGGCACCCATAGCAATCGTATGCCCCGGCGCAGCCATGATAACTGGCCGCGGGAAGGCCATGATGCGGCGGGCAAGCTTTGATCCCTTGGAGGTTAACTCAAGGGCGTCCTGTGGGCCTGCACCCATTTCTTTTAAGTCAAAACCGCCGGACATCATGCCATCTCGGCCCGTGAAAACGACAATTGCATTTTCTTTCTCAGCCGCATCAAAAGCCGCATTTAATTCCTCAAGCATGGTGGCGCCAAGCGCATTGGCCTTCCCATCATCCATGGCGATGACTGCGACGCCGTCTCTTATAGTTGTTATGACTTTTGACATGAGCAATTCCCCTATAAATACCCCCGCGCTAAGGCGGGGATATAGATTAGCCTAAGCGGCTTTTCTTGCTGTGCGACTGAACTTCCCGTAGAAAGTTTCCCCTGATTTTGCCATCTCGCGGAGCAGTTTTGGCACTTCAAATTGTGGGCCGTACGCTTCGAGCAGTTCATCAGCACGAGCAACAAATTTCTTCGCCCCAATCGTATCAATGAAGCTAATCGCCCCGCCTGTGAAGGGCGCGAAGCCCCAACCAAAGATTGAACCGAGATCCGCTTCGCGTGGGTCATGGACAATGCCTTCCGCCATGGTACGCGCGGCTTCGATCGCTTGGGCGTACATCAAGCGATCCTTTACATCGTTAACATTTGGCTGTGGGTCTTGGAGACCGCCCACCGCAAATTGGCCAAGCTCTGGCCAAAGATGTTTTTCACGGCCTTCATAGACATAAAAACCTTTGCCATTCTTACGACCATAGCGTTCGGCGTTATACATTTTATCAATGATGACATCGCCTTTACCTTCTACATATTGACTACCGAGGTCATGCTTAGTTTGCTGCATAACTTTATAAGCCAAATCAATCGCAACTTCATCTTGAAGTGACAACGGCCCAACAGGCATTCCAGCCATCTTACCCGCATTTTCGATCAAAGCAGGCTTCACCCCTTCGGAAAGCAAGTTGTAGCCCTCTTGTATATAACGCATCACACAGCGGTTCGCGTAGAAGCCGCGAGTGTCTTCGACAACAATCGGCACTTTACGAATTTTGGACACAAAATCAATCGCGCGAGAAATTGCGTAATCAGATGTCTTCTCGCCTTTGATAATTTCGACGAGCATCATTTTATGCACGGGGCTAAAGAAATGAATGCCGATGAAATTATCAGGACGGCTGGAGGCTTTTGCCAAATCCGTAATCGGAATAGTTGAGGTATTAGAGCCAAAGATGGCTTTATCGCCAATAACCTCTTCGGCCATTTTCGTTATCTTGGCTTTGAGTTCCGAATTTTCAAAAACGGCTTCAACGATAAGATCGACATCTTTAAGCTTCGAATAATCCGTTGTCGCCTCGATGCGATTGATAATTGCGTCAGCTTTTTCTTGTGTCGACTTTTTGCGCTTTACACGCTTTGTCTGCTCATCAATTGTGAATTGCTTACCTTTATCCGCACCCTCTTGGTCACGATCGATAAGAACGACATCAAGCCCGGCCATAGCGGAGACATAGGCAACACCTGCGCCCATAAAACCTGCGCCGATCACGCCGACTTTTTTGACTTCGCCTTTTTCTTGGCCCTCAGGGCGGGCTTCACCTTTTTCCAAAGCTTGTTTGGAGAGGAAGAGTGAGCGCACCATATTGCCCGACTCGGGGCGCAGCATCAGGTCACAGAAATAACGGCTTTCAATGCGCAGCGCGGCGTCCATTGGCACTTGGCTACCTTCATAAACACAGGCCACGATATTGCGCATGGCGGGATAATTGCCAAAGCTCTCTTTGCGGACCATGGCATTGGCACCGGCAAACATTTGATAGCCTTGCGCTGTGTAAGGTGCGCCGCCAGGGAATTTAAAGCGGTCAGCATCCCAAGGCTGTTTGGCCTTTGGATTATCAAGAACCCATTTTTTCGCTGTCGCAATAAGCTCATCCGCAGGCACAGCCGCGTGGAAAATACCCATGGCTTGCGCTTCAGCGGCACGGAGCTGCTTACCTTGGAGTAGAACACCAGAGGCATTCATCAATCCGACAAGACGCGGCAAGCGCTGCGTCCCGCCTGCACCCGGCAAAAGACCAATCAGGGCTTCAGGGAGGCCCACTTTTGCGTTCTTATTATCAGAGGCCACAAAGCGGCCCGTACAGGCCATCACAAATTCAAAGCCGCCGCCAAGGGCGAGGCCGTTAAGCGCTGCCGCCACAGGCTTGCCGCAAGTTTCAAGATCACGGAAAAGCTGGTTCAATTTATATACATTCTCATAGAGGGCTTTTTTCGCCGCTTCGGCTTCCTTGCCGCCCGCCGCAACAGCTTTTTGGGCACTCGCCAGATTGCCGCCCATTTCTTCAAGGTCGGCACCCGCGCAAAAGGCCTTCTTGCCCGATGTTATGACCGCGCCTTTGATGCTCTCATCGGATTTAATCATGTCCGTCAGCTCGGCAATCTCGCCCATTGAACTGACATTGAGGACGTTCATAGACCGATCTGGCATATCAAATGTGACAAGCAATACGCCGTCAGCATCTTTATCTAATTTGAAATTTTTCATTATATGTCTCTATTCAATTCTATCAGTTTATACGCGTTCAATAATCGTGGCTGAGCCCATGCCGCCGCCTACACAGAGTGTGATCAGCGATGTCTCTTTGTCAGAGCGCTCAAGCTCATCCACCATTGTGCCGAGGATCATTGCGCCTGTTGCGCCAAGCGGATGGCCCATAGCAATCGCGCCGCCATTCACATTGATTTTATTGTGGTCAATATTATGCGCTTGCATAAAGCGGAGAACAACGGAAGCGAAGGCTTCGTTGAGCTCATAAAGGTCGATATCATTGACATCCATGCCCGCACGTTTCAGCGCTTTAGCGGCAACAAATTCTGGACCTGTTAGCATGATGGTGGGCTCGGAGCCGATTTCTGCAAAGGCCTTGATACGCGCACGCGCTTTAAGGCCCATAGCTTCGCCCATTTCTTTCGTGCCAATCAGCACAGCCGCCGCGCCGTCTACGATGCCGGAACTATTACCGGCATGGTGAACATGTTTGATGGCTTCTAGTTCTGGATATTTTTGTAGCGCGACATAATCCATACCCGGCATAACTTTACCCATGGCTTCAAAAGCGGGGTTGAGCGAACCGAGTGACTGCATATCTGTTTGCGGACGCATATGCTCATCATGATCGAGGATAGTAACACCAAGCTGATCTTTAACGGGCACGATTGATTTTTTGAAACGGCCTTCATCCCAAGCTTTTTTCGCGCGCTTTTGCGACTCAACTGCATAAGCATCGCAATCATCGCGAGAAAACCCATATTTCGTCGCAATAAGATCGGCGGAAATGCCTTGAGGCACGACCGCATGATCAAAGGCAATCATCGGGTCAACGCCCATTGCGCCGCCATCACTACCCATCGGCACACGAGACATATGCTCAATACCGCCGCCAATTGTCATATCGGCCATGCCTGCCATAACTTTCGACGCGGCCATATTAACAGCTTCAAGGCCCGAGGCACAGAAGCGGTTGATTGTTACGCCAGCCGCTGTTTCGGCATAACCCGCTGTGATTGAGGCCGTTCGTGCGATGTCCGCTCCTTGTCCGGCAACAGGTGATACACAGCCCATAACAATGTCATCAATTTTGGACGTATCAAGGTCATTGCGATCTTGAATAGCCTCAAGTTGCTGTGTCAATAATGAGAGCGCCGTAATCTCGTGCAAGCTCCCATTCTTCTTACCTTTACCGCGCGGACTTCTCACCGCATCAAAAATATATGCATCTGCCATTATGGGCTCCTTGGAGTGTAAGCTGTTTAATTAAATATTTTTAAAGTGAGCGAGCGATGACCATTTTCATGATCTCATTGGTTCCGCCGTAAATACGCTGGACGCGACTGTCGCGATACATACGCCCAATACGATATTCATTCATAAAGCCATATCCGCCATGAAGCTGTAAGCAGCGGTCGATGACTTCACATTCTTTATCGGTAACCCAGTATTTGGCCATCGACGCCGTGACTGTATCCAACTCACCACGCAAATGCTTCTCGGCACAATCATAGACAAAAGTTTTCGCGATTTGAACTATAGTCTTACATTCCGCGAGTTCGAATTGAGTGTTTTGAAAAGCCAAAATTGGCTTTCCGAAGGCTTTGCGCTCTTTGACATATTCTATCGTTAATTCCAGAGCGGCTTCCATTTGCGCGACGCCTTGAACAGCAATGTTAAGGCGCTCTTGAGGTAATTCTTGCATAAGCTGGATAAAACCTTGCCCCGTATCCGACCCCAAAAGGCTATCAGCCGGGACTTTCATGTCATCAAAAAACAATTCCGCTGTGTCTTGGGCGTCCATTCCGACTTTATCCAGGATGCGACCGCGGCGGAAGCCCTCTAAATCGTCTGTCTCGATAACGAAAAGGGATTTCGAAAACTTACCCTCTCCGCCCGTATCTGCCACCACTATAATGAGGTTGGCTGTGCCGCCATTTGTGATGAATGTCTTAGAGCCGTTAATAACCCACCCATTCCCATCTTTTTTAGCGTTGGTTTTTACATTTTGCAGGTCAGAGCCAGTGCCCGGTTCGCTCATGGCGATTGCGCCAACGAGCTCACCGGATGCCATGCGCGGCAACCACTTTTGCTTCTGTTCTTCTGTCCCGTAATGGAGAATATATGGCGCAACAATCGCATTATGCAGTGATAGCCCGAACCCATCAACATTCGCCTTGATTAGCTCTTCCTGAATGATCATCTCATGGCGATAATCGCCGCCGCCGCCGCCATATTCTTCAGGAATTGCGCAATTGAGCAAACCCATCTCCCCAGCCAAATTCCAATATTTCCGATCAACTTTTTTGTTCTTTCGGAACTCCTCAGAATGTGGCGCCATTTCACGTTCATAAAATCCATGAACAGCTTCCCGGAAAATATTGATATCCTCTTCATCATACCAATCAGGGTTTTTGAAATCTATTGCGGCCATTTTTTCTCTCTCTTATTTTCGATTAAAATGCAGCAGCTTCGAGCGCCATAAGCGGCTCAGCGCCTGTTTTAATTTTGGCGAGGTGCGCGTCCATCATCGGGAGCATACGCAGAACGAAGTAACGGCCCGTGATGAGCTTATTTGTATAGAACTCATCATTAGAGCCGCCATCGATTGCAGCTTGCGCCACAACCGCCATTTTCGCCCACATATAGGCTAGGGTCGAAAGCCCCATCATGTGCATGTAGTCAACCGATCCAGCGCCCGCATTATCAGGGTTTGTCATGCCATTTTGCATCAACCACATTGTGGCTTCGGTAAGCTTTTGCTTGGCGTTTTTTAGACCATCCATGAATTCGGCCGTTTTTTCATTATCAGAATTTTCGCCGAGGAATGTGTCAATTTCAGCATTGAGCGTCATCAGAGCCCGGCCACCCTTGCGCGCAAGTTTACGCCCAACAAGGTCCAGCGCTTGAATACCGTTTGCGCCCTCATAAATCAGCGCAATACGAGTATCCCGAACAAATTGGCTCATACCCCATTCTTCGATAAATCCGTGACCACCAAAAATTTGCTGGCAATCAATCGTTGTCGTCATAGCCTTGTCGGTAAGATACCCTTTGATAACTGGCGTCAAAAGTCCGAGATAATCATCGCACTTTTCCCGGAATTTTTCATCCGGATGAATGCCTTCTAAATCCTCAAGTAAAGTCGCCCAATAAATCAAGGCGCGAGCGCCCTCATTGAACGCCTTCGTTTCCATAAGCATACGGCGAACATCTGGGTGAACGATAATCGGGTCTGCTGGACCATTCTCATTTTTGGGGCCCGTCAAGCTCCGGCCCTGGATACGGTCCTTGGCGTAAATTACAGCATTTTGATATGCGACTTCGGACTGAGATAAACCCTGCATACCAACCCCCATACGCGCCTCATTCATCATAACGAACATCACGCGGAGACCCTTATTCTCTTCCCCAATTAAGTAGCCTTCCGCTTCATCAAAATTCATCACACAGGTCGAGTTTCCGTGAATACCCAT
>JAHDCL010000011.1:0-21158 GCA_020629875.1 Hellea sp. | reverse complement strand
GGATACATTGCAAAGGCCATATTTGCGGAAGACTGCATTTCGCCCGTCGCCGTACTCCAAATAGAAGGCATTCCCATACCACCATATTCTTCGGACTCTGATAAGCCCATCATTCCTGCTTCAACGACTTGTTGATACGCTTCTTTGAATCCCGTCGGAGTTTTTACAGAGCCATCATCATTACGTGTACATCCCTCTTGGTCGCCTACCACATTAAGCGGGGCTAGAACTTCGGAGGTAAATTTTGCAGACTGCTCTAGGATAGCTTCCAACGTATCCATATCTGCTTCCGCAAAGTTTTCATATTCCTGCAACTGCTCGATATTCAGCAGTTCCTGCATAACAAATTTCATATCCCGTAGCGGGGCGTTATAACTAGGCATAATCTATCCTTCTAAGTCCAGAAATTCAGCGGAATAATCGTCCGCCATTGTTTGCTTAAATTTAGCTTCGTAAGCGGCGGCCAGATCAAATACGCCTTCATTGTCTGGTGCACTTTCGACATTTTGCGCAATAACAGCGCATATTTCAGTCATATTTTTTGAAATGACGTCAATATCTTCTCGGCGTCGCTTTAGCGACCGGATGACGGTTTCAAAGTTCTTTTTACGGCGTAGTAACTCGACACGATCAGTAATGTGACCATCAGTGACATCTAAGACCTCTTTAATATCATCCAATGTAAATCCAATTCGTTTTGCCCGCATGATACGTTCGAACCGTACATAGTCTTCCGCACTAAAAACGCGAGCGCCGGAATTTCGCGCAGGTGTTAGCAAGCCCTTATCCTCGTAAAAGCGAATAGTTCGCGGCGTGACATCAAAAATATCCGCAAATTCGCGGATACCCCAGCTTGATGCATTGGCGTTATTATCGTGACTATCTAACACGCTAACCACATAGATGACGTTGACGTTAACGTCAAGTAGCTGAGTTAGGTGACGTTCTTGCGCGAAATTCGCCCAGACTCTGCAAAAACCCCCATAAATCAGACCTAAAACGTTAACGTCTTAACGCGTCATTAACCACAATCACCTTCTATTACCTTTGAGGAATTCCGCACATTCATCCTGTGTGGGGTAAATGCTGGCATTTTAAAAAGGTTTTTGGGGAATGACAAAATCAACGCCAAAGGCGACGGTTTCTGAAAGACCAACAGCCAAAAAGACCAAAACAGCCAAATTGGCTAAAACTAAAGCCCAGAAGACGCCCGCAGCGAGATCTTCTGAAAGCGCCAAGAAGCCTGTTCAAAAAACGCCCTCTGCACCTAAATCAGCGACAACCGTAAAGAAGAGTGCAGCCAAACACGTAACGGCGAAAAAAACCAACAAGACAGATTTACAAAAGACCCTTGCAAGCCTTGAAAGTCGCATGAAACGGGCAAATACCCTAACTCGCAAAAGCGTCAAAGCTCTTGAAAGTGCGGTAATGACACTTGATGCTAGAACGCGCAAAGAAAATTCAACAGGGAAAGCCGCGCTAACTCGCAAAGTCAATCAACTCTCTGCGAAGCTAACCGAGATGGTCGAAAAGACGCAAGCGGAAGTAAATTCAGAACTCAAGACTGTCCTCAACAACCCAAGTGTCGAAAACCTTCAGACTGCCCTCTACCGGGCAGATCAGCGCCTGACCCACGCAGAGAACAATCAAGCCGAAGCTATTTCCAAGGTTAACCGTCATCTCGCCTCTATTGCCACAGCTGTTGAGTCGCGGATCGAAGAAGAAGAGTATGCACGCAAAGCCGCGATAGAAACACTGCGGGCGGAAGCCCAAAGCAAAAGCGAGGCTTTAACGGCACGTATCGATACGATTGAGTCTGACACGGCCCGCGCCTTGGCTGGTGCAGGAGACAAAATTGCTCGATTAACAGAAGAGCTCACACATCGCGGCGAAGCCAGTGAACTTTCGATTCGTGAGAAAGTGTCTGAAATTGCCCTACAAACTCAAACTGAGTTTGAAACCTACCGCGCGGGCTTAGACCGAAAAATTGACGAAATCGCCCATAATCAATCTGACGCCCACACGCAACGACTCGAACAGTCAATCGCTTCACTAACAGCAAGGTTGGAGGGATTAGAATTCACAGTCGCAAACGTGAGCGAAAGCCACGCCCCTCAACCGGTGTTTCAAGAACCTGCCCGTCCGCAGTTAAGCCTCGTGCCCCCTCAGCTCATGCCAAATGCGAGCACGCCGCAACTTCATGACTCTTTCTCGCCTCTACCGCAGTTAGGCGCCGCGCCTGCCGTAGCCATGCCGAACCCCTATTTGACGGAACAAGTAGAACCCGTTCAATTAGCCGAGGTTAAGACCGGCTCATCAGTTGAAACAACAGGCCCGGTTGAATTTGACCCGCGGAATTACACCCCAGCGCAGCAAAGTAAAGCACAGGTTCACGCAGCAACACCACCGCCGCCGGCGCCTCAAGAGCCTTTGAGAGACTTTACGCAGCCTGAATTGATGCCAGGCGCATTGGAAAGCGCTGAGCACGTTCAAACTTCTTCTCTCGATCAAGCCATACCTTATGCAGACCCTGCCTATGCAGAAGCAGACCCAATGATGGAGCATGTGCGTATTGGTGGTGGGAGCGCCGCTAAGTTCAATCTGCCCAAATTAACCGGGCGCAACCTGCGCGTTGCAGCACTCGCCACAGGTGTTGCCGTTCTCGGTCTTGTTGCAGCAAAGGGTGTCTTTGGCGGGGACTCGTCTCCAACGCTTCCTCCGAAAACTGTACAAAACACGGGGCCAGCCGGCGACATTAACAAAGCTACGCCAGTCTCTATCCCAAAACCAGACACATCAGCGGCGCCAATCGGCGACTATGCTGATAATCAAGCTGTCAACGTCACGCCAAGCTCGGACGCCGCGAAAACACTAAATTCAGCCGCCTCCGAAGGCGACCCTGTCGCTCAGTTTCAATTAGGATTGTCTTATCTTGAACAGGGCCGTACCAATGAGGGCGTTTCTCTCATTCGAAAGGCGGCCAACCAAAATCAGCCTGCGGCTCAATACCGTCTCGCTAAGCTTTACGAAATTGGCGAAGGTGTCTCGCAAGATTCTGAGATGGCACGGCAATTGACCGAACGAGCAGCGCGAAATGGTAATCGTATCGCCATGCATGACCTGGCCCTATATTATGCGGAAGGTCGAGGTGGCGTACAAGCGGACATGCCCAAAGCTGCAAATTGGTTTGAAAAAGCGGCAGAACGTGGAGTCGTCGATTCCCAATTTAACCTAGGGGTTCTTTTTGAGAGCGGGCAGGGCCTGCCCAAGAATATGTCAGACGCATTTGTGTGGTATTCGATAGCAGCCGCGCAAGGTGACCAATTTGCTAAAACGCGTGTCGAAGTTTTAAAGGGGGAACTTGAGCAAGCCGATCTTGTATCGGCAGCTTCCCGAATTGAAAAGTTCCGGCCTGTTAAGATTGATGATGCCGCGAACGGAATTTTCCGGAATGTTGCCTGGGCAAAGACCGACAAGGCTACCAGTGATCAAATATCTCAAGTGCGCCAAGCTCAGACTATGCTGTCCGAGCTGGGATATGAAATTGGCGGGGCGGACGGTGCCATTGGTCCTAAGACACGGGCCGCCATTATGAGTTTTGAAAGGGCCAACAGCCTGCCGGAGACTGGTCGTGTAAATGCTGGCCTAATTGATCGCCTTGAACTCGCAACAGGAGCATAAGCGCCAAGCTTTGGCTCTCTAAACTTTACCACGGCTTTCTCTATTGTTAGAGAAACATATGTATTCTTCTGTGACCATAGGCATTGCTCGCTCGCCGGATGATATTGCGGCCGTAAAAGATATTTTTTTAGAATATTTGAGTTTCATTGAAGATTATTTGGGCGAATCTCTTAACTTTCAAGGGACAGAGAAAGAGTTCTCCAACTTCCCAGACAGTTATGATGCACTCATTTTGGCTAAGATAAATGGAGAAGCTGTGGCGGCTTGCGGTTTAAAACCCTTCAAGTCGGATATTTGCGAGTTAAAACGGCTATATTCACGCCCTGACGGGCGCGGTCACCAATTGGGCTTGAAGCTAACAAAAGCGACGATTGTCGAAGCCCGAAAGCAAGGCTACAAAAAAATGTATCTCGACACTGACCGAGGCCTCACTCACGCAAATGCTATCTATGAAAGCCTCGGCTTCGAAGATATCGAACGCTATTACGACAACCCCATGGGCTGCTCTCGTTATATGTCATTGAAAATTTAATTCAGAGCTCCGCTTCCGCCGACGTTCAGATTCACCCGAGAGGAGAATCGCTTTGCTTTGGCACGGGTGTTGCAGTGTATTTCCGCAGATGTATCAAATAGAGAGGTGGGTCATGTCCCGTTTAATCACTACTGTTGCCGCACTTGCCGCAACAACACTCATGTCCAGCGCAGCTTTCGCGGGTTGTAATAGCGGCACATATTGCACAAGCTCCGGCAATTCAGCGACTTTGCCGTCTTTATCTAGCTGGTCAGGATCGAATTATTCTTCAGCCTCCAGCTATGAAAGTGCGCCAAGCTACAGCTATTCTTCAAGCTCGAACTACTCGGCGGATCCGATGTATAATACATCTTACTCATATGGCACATCGAACTCCTACGCGGGGACGGTTTCATCCTCTTATGCAGATGCCACATATGGAACAGGGTCAATCAGCAACAGCTATACAGGTAGTGACGTTGAACTCTTTGGCTTCTCAGGGTCAACAAGTTCAGTGGCAGGGCTAGGCGCTGGCGAGTCTCTACAAGCAACATCGTGTCCTGTCAGCGTACACAACCCTAGCGGCGCAAAAGTTCTTGGTTGTTACAATGTCGTCAAGCCAGTGCCGCAAACAACTTATTACCGCGTCGTACGCCCTGTTGTTTATGTCCGTTATCCTGTTCCCGTTGCCGTCCCGTACTGGTCAGGCTGCACCGTTGTCACCCACACCTCTCGTTACGGTGACCGTTGGGGTCAAGGCGGAAAGCATGGTCGTCGTTGCCGTTAGAACGAATTTTATGACTAATATAGGCCTCTCGCTTACCGGCGAGAGGTTTTTTATTATGCCCGCATGTTAGCCAATACATCCAATGCGGCCTGATGCGGGTCTATAGCTGCTGTGATGGGACGGCCCACCACAATATGCGATGCGCCAGAGCGTAACGCATCGCCTGGCGTCGCTATGCGCTTTTGATCACCCTTATCACCATCTGGCATTCGAATGCCTGGGGTTACGACAAGAAAATCATCAGGTACCGCGCTACGAATTTTATTTGCTTCCAATGGGCTGGAAACCACGCCATCTATACCCGCCTTTAAAGCTTGCTCAACACGGCGCATGACAAGATTTTCGGCATTCTCATGATAACCAATATCTTCGAGCGCTTGTTTATCAAGCGAAGTCAGAACTGTTACGCCCAGAATTTTTAGGCTGCTATCGCCGCGGCCCGCTGCCGCCGAAACCATCACATCTGGCCGTGCGTGAACTGTCAATAAATCTGCCCCGAGCCCGCTAATTGAGCGCGTAGCCTTCTCAACCGTGGCCCCAATATCGTGGAGCTTGAAGTCATAAAAAACATTTTTACCCAAGGCTTTTAGCTCTTGCCCAAATTCCGCGCCGCCCAGGGGCAGAAGTTGCAATCCCACTTTGTAACTTTCGACCGTATTCCCCAAAATCTCAACTATGGCCCTTGCCTCGTCGATAGATGGTAAGTCCAGCGCCACATAGAGACGTTCATCCGAAATCTTAGCAGAGGCCATATTAGTCAATCTTTCTGAACTTTTGCGAATTTTTTGCCATGAGGCTTTGAGCAATACTATTGGGCAAAATCTTCCCCAACGTGGCGATTGTTTTATTCACGCCGCCCGGCACAAAAACCGCGCGGTTCCTCTCGCAAGCCTCAATGCCATCTTGTGCGACTTCTTCGGCCTCCATCATCATATAGGCCGGGAGCTTATTTAGCGCCTCGCGTGTACCGTTCACATCATGAAATTCCGTGTATGTAAACCCAGGACATAAAGCCGAGACATGTACCCCTGTCCCCTCCAACTCCATATTCAAGCTTTGAGAAAATCTGATTAGAAAGCTCTTTACCGCCGCATATAGCGTATGCCCCTTAGAGCCGGGCATATGCCCGGCGAGCGACGCCACATTTATAATACGGCCAAAGCCATTTTCTACCATGTTTGGGGTTAGCTTTCGCGCCAACTCACACGGAGCTGTCATCATCAATTGAATAAACTTGGCATGATCTTCCCATTCACTTTCAAGGTATGTGCCGGGATGACCATAGCCCGCATTATTCACAAGGCCATCAATCTGTACGCCCTTGGCTTTCAGACGGGCAATAAGATCATCTGTGGCTCTCGCGTCAAAAAGATCAATTTCAAAGATATGGCTCGTTGTTCCATATTCCTTCTTAAGCTCTTTTGCGAGTGCCACCATGGGTGCCTCTCGACGAGCGCAGAGCGCCAGATTCCAGCCGCGCCGCGCATACTCCCGTGCAATAGCCGCCCCGATTCCCGCCGAGGCCCCGGTGATAAGACAAGTGGGTTTATCAGGTGTCTGTTTACGCGCCATAATCTCACAAATAATTTAGGTGTTTATCTTGCCGCGTCTGTTAGCTTAGCTAGGGAAGAAAGTCTAAGGTCAATTATGCGCGCTCTTTTATTTGTTGCTCCTATACTCCTTACGGCCTGCGCGACAGCAGGCGCGGAACCTGAGCGTTATGCAGGAATGGATTGTCAGCAACTCTCAGATTTAAAGCGGAGTTATGCTCGCTCAATAGCGCAATATGATTTGTTTAATGATGGTGACATTAATGAGCTGGAACGGACCAATAGCTCTCGCCGCAATCTAGCCGATGTTGGACAATCGCGCCCAGACCTGCGACTGTACGAAGTTGAGCAAGAAAAAGACCTGAATTCAATCCGCGCCGCCTCTCGGCTTAAAGGTTGCTGATGTGAACGAGACTTTATTGCGGCTTAGCATTTTTGTTGGGTCACTAATTATATTTTCTAGCCTCGAAGCAATTTTCCCGCGCAGGAAACGCAACCTTCCGCGTCGAGGACGGTGGCTGACACATTTGAGCATCACTGCTATTGACAGCCTGGCTATTCGGCTGCTTGGCCCCTTAACGGCTATTGCGGTTGCCATATGGGCCAGCAAAGAGGGGCTTGGTCTTTTTAACGTCGTAGATCTTCCAGTCTGGCTCGAAATGACATTAGCCTTTATCTTACTCGACTTCGCAATTTACCTACAGCATGTCATTAGCCACCGGGTACCTTTGTTCTGGCGCTTTCACAAAGTTCATCACACAGACCGCGATTTGGATGCCACTTCCGCCGTAAGGTTTCACCCCATCGAAATTATTCTTTCCATGCTATATAAATGCGGGTTAGTTATACTCATGGGGCCCGCTGCTATCGCCGTTTTGATTTTTGAAATTGTGCTAAATGCCTCTGCAATATTTAACCACTCAAATCTTAGAATTCCGCTTAGCATTGATAGAGTGTTGCGAGCCGTGATTGTGACGCCCGATATGCACCGTGTACATCATTCGGTTATTCAGAGTGAAACAAATAGTAATTACGGTTTTAATTTGTCTATCTGGGATAAGGTTTGCCGCACATATAAAGAACAGCCTCAGCAAGGGCATGAAGGCATGACAATCGGTCTCTCAGAGTATCAAAACTCTGCCCCTGCAAAATTAGTATGGAGCCTAAAACTCCCATTTGCCAAATCACCCAAATGATTTTAACCTGTCCCCATAAAGGGAACACTTATGGTACTCATCATTCCGGCGCTTATTCTTTTGCTGCTTGTCGGCGCAGTCTTGATTTTCAACAAACTTGTTAGCCTGCGGCAAATGACCGAAAATGGCTGGAGTGATATTGAGGTGCAATTAAAGCGCCGCGCTGATCTCATCCCTCGCCTCGTCTCGACCGTGAAAGGCTATGCGAGCCATGAGCGCAAATTATTTGAAGATGTGACGGCCAAGCGAATGCAAGCCCTCGCGGCAGGAAATAATCCACGGGAACGCGGCGTCGCGGAAAGCCGCCTCAAAAGACCTGTTGGCCGTATCATCGCCCTAGCCGAAGATTATCCCGACTTGAAAGCCAGCGACAATTTTCTCGAATTACAAGAAGAGCTTTCCGACACGGAAGATAAAATCGAGATGGCGCGGCGCTTTTATAATGGTGCCGTTCGGGAGCTAAATACAAAAATTCGCTCAATCCCCTCAAACCTTGTTGCTGGTCCTATGGGCTTTAAAACGCGTGAGTATTTTGAAATTGATGTCGAAGATGCAGCTGCCCCTGAAGTGGAATTTTCAGCATGATGCGCGCATTCCTTGCTCTTCTTTTTTCCTGCCTAGTTTTCACCTCAGCTTGGGCGCAGGAACGAATTACAAATTATGATGTAAAAATCGAAGTCCAAACGAGCGGCGCCTTAACGGTGACGGAAATAATTGATGTCGTTTCAGAAGGCCGCGAAATCAAGCGCGGTATTTTCCGTGAAATGCCGCGATACTACGAATTTGAGGGCGTAAAGTTAGAAAACAATTATGAGCTTCTTCACGTCAAACGCGATGGGAAACGTGACAACGTATTTACAAGTAAAGAAGGAAATGCCGTTACGTGGCGTATTGGTAGCGCGAGTATCTTTTTGGATAGCGGTCCTCATCGCTACGAAATAAAGTATCGGCTCAATGAACAAGTTCGCCGACATGGTGACAAAGACGAAGTCTATTGGAATGCCACAGGTAACTATTGGAATTTTCCAATAGAAAAAGCCTCTGCGACACTCATCTTTCCGCAAGGCTCGGAAATTATAGAACATCAGGCTTATACTGGCGGACAAGGCACGACAGGCTCTAATTACGCGGCCGAAAAACAAGCCAATGTCGTTGGCTTTGAAACCACGCGTGTTCTACGCCGTAAAGAAGGCCTGACGGTTGCTGCCTCAATTAAACCCGGCATCATAGATCCCATGAGTCAAGAGCGCGTTCGTGAACTTCAATGGATACGCACCGGCGGACCTATATTGCTCGGCCTGGGCGGAATAGGCCTTTTCCTTTATTATATTACGATGTGGGGAAGAGTAGGACGTGACCCCGTCAAGCCGCCCGTCTTTCCACGCTATGAACCGCCAGAAGGTTATTCCGCTGCTGCGGTACATTACATCCACAATAAGGGGTTTAAAAAAATGGATGCCCTTACTTCGATTTTAATGAGTCTGTCTATTAAGGATATGATCGATATCCACGCGACCAAAAAGAAAACCACTCTCACCACCTTGGTAGCACATCATAGCGCTTCGGGACTTCTGAAAGACGAGCAATTTACAATGAATTTGTTCTTTGGTGAGCCTGGCGATAAAATCATAATGGATAAAAAAACAGATACGAGCTTTTATAAAAAGGTTTCTCGATTCACGAGACATATATCCAAAAATTATGGACGGAATTATTATCGGTCCAATGCGGGCTGGGGATTACTCGGCATGGCCGCGAGTATTGCGATCATTGTTTTCGTCATGAATCAACCCGTATCCACAAATGGCCCTATTTTCTTAGCGATATTAGCCGCCATCGCTTTGATGAATATTCTCTTCTTTATTCTCCTGCGCGCGCCGACAAGAAGAGGGGCTCAAATTAGTTCTGAAATTGACGGCTTTAAACTTTATCTCGAAACAGCGGAAAAAGATCGCATCAATACGGCTAACCCTTTAGGCGATAGGGCGCCCATGATGACGGTTGATCTTTATGAACGCTTCATGCCTTATGCCGTTGCGCTAGGTGCGGAAAAGCCCTGGACCAAGCAATTTGAAACGACCTTACCACTTGAAGCCAAAAACTATGAACCCAGCTATGCGCATGGCTCTCTGATGGAGGGCCGCAATGGCGGAGCGCCTTGGAAAATGTCCGACGCCCTCGCCAAAGCCATGACAGCCGGCGTCGCAGCAGCAGCGCCAGTCAGTCAATCCTCAAGTTCAGGTGGGTTTTCCTCAGGCTCTAGCGGTGGTGGTTTCTCCGGTGGCGGCGGCGGAGGCGGTGGGGGTGGTGGCTGGTAGCGCTATAGCTTTCCCTGCCAATATCCCACATCGATCCATTTATTGAACTTAAATCCTACTTCGGAAAAAGTTCCTATATGCACCATCCCAAACTTTTCATGTAGTTTGATGCTGGCGTCATTGGGCAATGTAATACCGCCAATTACGCTATGGTAACCTCTTTCCTTTAAGCAGGCGAAAAGGGATTTATATAATAAAGACCCCAAGCCATTTCCAACAACATCAGGCGCAAGGTACACCGTGACTTCAACGCTAAACCTATATGCACTCCGACCTTTCCACTTAGACGCATAGGCATAACCAATAACGTCATCCTTTTCATCGACTGCAACATGCCAAGGCATGTTATTTTGTTGTAGGTTTTTGATTCGATGAGTTATGTCGCCTGCTGAAACTTCTTTTTCTTCAAAGGTTACTGCTGTATTTAAAATATAGTGATTATAAATTCGAGCAATGCTCTGGCTATCACCTAATTTTATATCTCTTATTCTCACTTCAAGACTCTAAGTTAACTAGGGTACATCTGCATCATCACCTTGCGGTGTTAGACTCTCAAAATCGAATAAATCTTTATCGAGCAAATGGGACGGGCGGACCTGACTGAGCGCTTTTAGCATACTCGTCTTTGTCCCCGGGGCTTGCGCTTCCCACTGTTGTAAGCGCCGCGCCATAAGCTGCCTTTGTAGACCGTCTTGAGAGCCGCAAAGGTTACACGGAATAATTGGACAATTAAGCGCCGCTGTATATTTAGCCAAATCGCTTTCTGCTGTCTCTATAAGCGGACGCAATACTGTTACATCACCTGCATCGTTAAGTAATTTGCCTGGCATAGAGGCAAGCCGCCCTCCCCGCGTAATGTTCATCATAAAGGTCGCAAGTGCGTCTTCGCGGTGATGGCCAAGTACGATGGAATCGCAGCCCTCTTCTCGGGCAACACGGTACAGAATTCCTCGCCGTAAGCGTGAGCAAAGGGCGCAGTAAGTTTTTCCTTCCGGAACTTTTTCAGTTACGATGGAATAGGTGTCGCGCGTTTCTATCCTGTAAGGCACACCAATGCTCGCAAACCACTCTGGCAAAATATGATCTGGAAAGTCTGGCTGTTTCTGGTCCAGATTACAGGCGAGCAGGTCAACCGGCAAGTTTCCATGGGCTTTCAAATCAAGAAGTATGCCCAAGAGGGCGTAGCTATCTTTTCCGCCCGACAGACAAACCAGCCACCGCGCTTTTTCCTTTGAAGCGCTAAGCATACCGTAATTTCGAATAGTATCTCCCGCTTGTCGCCGTAAGCGTTTACGCAAGCGGTTAAAGTTCGTTGTCTTTGGAGCCTGTAAAAATAAGGCTCTCGCGATGGCTGCGAAATCGGTATCTGAAGCCATATCTGATCTATTTGATGGTGCGAATGACACGTTGCGGGAATGGAATTTCAATATTGTGCTTTTTCAGAGTCCGCCACACAATGAAGTTCAAATCCGATGTGAACTTATTCGGCCCATCATCAATACCAGAACACCAAAATTCAATTGCAAACTTAATACCATAGTCCCCAAACTCACGTAGTTCCAAGTCTGGCTCTTCAGGTTCCTGCAAAACACTTGGATGCTCCGAAATTGCCGGAATTAGGATATCTTCTAGCGTATCGATATCGGTATCAAACGATACGGTAAAATAAACTTCATAACGTTGACGTGGATCTTTATGCGTCCAATTCTCATAAGCATTTTCGGTAAAGGTGGTATTTGGGACCATGATATCTTTACCGTCTGTTGTTTCCACGGTGGTCGATCGCATATTAATGGCTTCAACGTGACCCTCCTGCCCATCAGGGAGAACAACGAAATCGCCAACTTGCACCGATCGGTCGAAAAGAATAATTAATCCGGAGATAAAATTGGCCGCAATGGGCTGCAGGCCAAAACCAATACCCAATCCCACCGCCGAGAAAATAACAACTAGGCCAGATAGTGGAATACCAGCAAAACTTAGAATCAAAACAAATAGAATAATAAAGAGCAGAATTTGGAAGAGTTTAGCGACAATTTCCCTAACCCCAATATCAAGTCCCTCTTGTGACCGAATAGCCGTTTGACCTTTGGCGTTTGACATATTGCCAAGCCAGAAAAACAATCCTCCGAAAATAGCCAATCGAACCAAGGTCATGGCCGTAATAGGCGTATCGCCCATTTTCATCAGTTCAGCGCCATTCAGTGCCGCGATCAAATTATCAAAGTAGCCAAAGACCATAAGGACGGCGAGCGGGATGAGAGTCCAAGTGGCAATTTTTTTGACAAGATCATTGGTGATAAAGGTATTGATGGCCTTATAAATTAAAAAGACGACAGCAAGCCCTTGCGCTAACTTGACAAGCCAGTCTTGGCCGGCAACAGGCACGGCTTTGAGAATAATTGCGAAGAGGGCGAGCAAAGCGACGAGCATCAGCGCGCGCAAGAACTCACGGGAGCGATAAACGTAATCTCGAACAACCTTTAATTTTTGTCCTGCCTGCGGCTCATCGCGGAAAAGGAAAATTCGCTTTTTGAGGGTGCCTGCTACTATTGGCGATATGAACACCGCCGCAACAATTGCCCCCAATTGAGCCAAAAAGGAAACACTCGATAGCCACCCAATAACCTTATCGATGACTTGTTGTCCCAGCGCTTTCAAATCATCGAGAGACGTGGGGATAAAACTCTTCTTCGCTGTCTCTTCCTCATCAGTTTGAGCACCCAGCAAAGCAGCTCGTTCTTGCTGCACCTTAATGGCTTCCGCAATTTCGCGGTCGGCCTTTTGACGTTTTTCCAATGCTTCCATTAGAGCTGGGTCCGAGAGATCAATATCAGAGCTCGGCGAAACGGACTCTGATGAACCATTTTCCTTAGAGGGCTTAACTTGCTCGGTCTCGACGGCTGGGTTTTGCGTAGTCTCAGTTGTTGTTTGTGCAAACGCCGGATAAGTCGCCAACATCACAGCGAATAAAACAACCAGCGCTAGGCGCAACTTATGCAAAACTGGCAGTAACATCGTAATCCCCTAAAGTTGATGCGTTTTATGTGGCCCTGCGGCTTTTGTAAACGTGGAGTTTGCCCTACAAAGATATTAATGAATCGAAGAGTTTATATTGCAGTAACAGGTTTCGCCCTCCTATCCTCAATCGGATTTTCTTTTATCAAAGGCAATACCCCTTTGACGCCTCTTGATGAAATTCATCAAGAAATTACGGATGAGTTTCCTGAAATGCCTCACATTTCTCGCGCCGACCTTGAGCGGCAACTCACGTCGGACAATTTGGTCATTCTCGATACTCGGCCCATGAGCGAATACTTGGTAAGTCACATTAGCGGCGCTTTGCAAGTCAACCCTGAAATGAGCGCCGAAGAGTTCCAAGCCAAATTTGCTGGCTCACTTAAGAATAAGACCATTGTCGTCTATTGCTCAGTTGGCCATCGCTCGACCATTTTCGGCCACCGCTTGCAAAATGAAGCCATAGCAGAAGGCGCGAAGAAAATACAGAATTTGGAAGGCGGGTTATTTGGCTGGCATAATGATGGACGGCCTTTAGTGAATGCATCGGGCGCAACATCCGGAATTCACCCCTATAACACCTTTTGGGGCCGTTTAATCGAGACCAAAGACGATATTCGTTACCAGCCCTAATATAATTCCAAACGCGTTAAATTTATTGAAAACTCTTATGGCTTTCCTAACCCTTTTCAGGCTATAGCCCCGCCCGAATTGTGGAGAGTTTCTCATGACCAAAGCTAAAAAAGTCGTCCTTGCCTATTCTGGCGGACTAGACACCTCGATTATTTTGAAATGGCTGCAGGAAGAAAAAGGCTGTGAAGTCGTAACCTTCACCGCTGACCTTGGACAAGGTGAAGAGTTAGAGCCCGCACGGCGTAAAGCTGAAGCCCAAGGCGTCAAAGAAATTTACATTGACGATTTACGCGAAGAATTTGTTCGCGACTTTGTGTTCCCAATGTTCCGGGCAAATGCTTTATATGAAGGGCTTTACTTACTAGGCACATCAATCGCGCGTCCGCTTATTTCTAAACGCCAAATCGAAATCGCGCATGAAGTTGGCGCAGATGCCGTTTGCCACGGCGCGACCGGAAAAGGAAATGACCAGGTTCGCTTTGAGCTCGGATATTACGCGCTAGACCCTGAAATTAAAGTAATTGCACCTTGGCGTGAATGGGATCTCAACTCACGCACAAAACTCATCGAATATGCGGAAAAGCATGGGATTGAAATTGCCAAAGACAAACGCGGAGAAGCGCCGTTCTCTGTGGATGCCAACCTCCTTCACACCTCCTCGGAGGGCAAAGCGCTGGAAGACCCGGGACAAGAAGCCCCAGAATTTGTCTATCAGCGCACGGTATCCCCAGAAGCAGCGCCTGATAAAGCCACCTATATCGAAGTCGGTTTTGAGCGCGGTGATGCGATTTCCATTAATGGCGTTGCGATGTCGCCCGCAACCCTGCTTGAGCGGCTGAACGAGCTTGGAGGGGCGAATGGCATTGGCCGTCTTGACCTGTTGGAAAACCGCTTTGTGGGCATGAAGTCCCGCGGCATTTACGAAACGCCCGGCGGAACAGTGCTGCTAATGGCGCATCGTGGTATAGAGCAAATCACGATGGATAAAGGCGCGATGCATTTAAAAGATGAACTTATGCCTAAATATGCCGAGTTGGTTTATAATGGTTTTTGGTTCTCTCCAGAACGTGACATGCTTCAAGCCGCTATCGATAAGTCGCAAGAAATGGTCACGGGTACCGTGAGGCTAAAACTCTATAAAGGCAGCGTCACCATTGTTGGTCGAACATCGCCATATTCCCTTTATTCACAAGAGCATGTGACCTTCGAAGAAGATGATGTCTATGATCAAGCGGATGCGGGTGGATTCATCAAAATCAATGCTTTGCGCCTTCGCTTGTTGAAAGCGCGCGACCGTAAAGCTGGTAAGAATAATTAGACTATTCCCAAGATATTAATTGGGTGCAGTGTCGCGCCTAATTATCATTTAGTGATAACGATGGACTCTCGTCGATTTCGGGAGTTCCAACCGGTGGTTCTGTTTCAGATATTACTGCCGCAACAGCCTCAAACTTTTGATCAATTTTCTTTGTCATCACGCTGCTCAGTATCGTGAGCCCAACGACGCTTAAAACAACCCCAGAAACCAGCCCCAATAAAAAGGGAAGCACTAGTCTTGTGGGTTTAACTACTCCTCCAATTTGGTCTTCATTTACCTCTTTGAGTTTCCGAGTTACGACCTTTTTAGGTCGACGGAAGCTAAAGCGCGACCTTTTTGTCTTAGATTGCCTCTCATGCTCGACGATAGGTTCTTGTGGAGCCTCCAACATTGCTGGCTGAGTTTGATGAGCCGGCGGCATTTCCGGAACGTGTTGTCCCGCAAAATTTTGTGGAAACCCACTGGAGGGTGGGATTTGGCGGTACATCGCAGGTTGCGGTTGAGCAAAAACATTTGGCGCCATTGGCCCCGGCATTTGTTGAGGAGCGGCAGATGAAGACTGCGGTCCTGCTTGGAAAAGCTGCGGCATAGGCAGCGGAACCATGCTAGCCCCAAGCGTAGCTCTCTTTTCCTTCTCCGTTGGTTGCTGCATTTCAGCAGATTGTGCTCGTCTCTGCTGACGAAACTTCTCGATATTAAACGGTTCAGCCATTTCGATCTCTCCCACAAATTTTGCACGTATTTAGGGCATAAAGTCTGAAAAAGCGCTTAAGGGCGCATTAAGGAAGTTTTTAACATTGGTCTTTTGAGAAATCTGTTGCTGCCGCGATACATAATTTAGGTATTTATTACCTTCTTCATTTCAATAGCGGTGGAGTAGTAATACGATATGCACGAGCGGTGCCTAATTTTGCGAGTATAACCATGACCCAATCGTCTCAAAAAGAACTCAACTTCCGCCAAAGCGTGGACTTAATGTTTAACCGAGCAGCCAGCTTTACAGACATATCTCCGAAAATGATTGAAAAGATCCGAGTTTGTAACGCGACTTATACCGTTCGCTTTGGAGTAAAGCTGCGCGGCGAAGTCCATACCTTTACAGGTTATCGCGCAGTGCACTCTGAACACCGTGAACCCGTTAAAGGCGGTATCCGCTATTCTCTAGATGTGAATCAAGATGAAGTTGAAGCGTTAGCGGCCCTCATGACCTTTAAAACTGCGCTGGTTGAAGTTCCTTTTGGCGGGTCTAAAGGCGGGCTTTGTATTCGCCCCAAAGATTGGAGCGAAGAAGAGCTTGAACGAATTACGCGCCGTTTTACTTTCGAGCTAGCGCGCCGAGATCTCATTCACCCCTCTTTGAATGTGCCTGCCCCAGATATGGGCACAGGCGAGCGCGAAATGGCCTGGATGATGGATGAGTATCGCCGTTTGAATAATACCAATATTGATAATATCGCCTGCGTTACAGGTAAGCCCGTGCACTTAGGCGGAATTGAAGGTCGGGTCGAAGCAACTGGCCGCGGCGTACAATATGCGCTTCAGGAATTTTTCCGCCATAAAGATGACGTCAAAAAAGCCGGGATGCGCGGCGAATTAGACGGCAAAAAGGTTATTGTGCAAGGTCTGGGTAATGTGGGCTACCATGCCGCCAAATTTCTCTCAGAGGAAGATGGCGCAAAAATCATCGCTGTGATTGAGCGCAGCGGGGTCGTTCGCAATGCCAAAGGGATCAAAATTGAAGAGCTAAAACAGCATATGCTTTCCGGCGCACCTCTCTCGGAATTTGCGGGCGGCAGTGTAAGCGATCCTGACCCGAAAGCGATTGAAGATGCGTGCGATATTCTTATTCCTGCCGCCTTAGAGGGCGTTATCAATGTCGACAACGCCCATAGCATTAAAGCTAAGCTTATTATCGAGGCCGCGAATGGCCCCGTCACCGCAAAAGCTGATAAAATCCTACGCGATAAGGGCGTCTTTATTATACCAGATCTCTACGCCAATGCAGGCGGCGTGACGGTCTCCTATTTTGAGTGGGTTAAAAATATTGGGCATATCCGCTTTGGGCGCCTTCAGCGTCGCAATGAAGAGGGTAAAAATCGTGCTCTTATCGAAGCCTTAGAAAGCCAAGGCGGACTGAAACTCAATAAGCGATTTAAATCTGATTACATTGAAGGTGCTGACGAAATTGATCTCGTGCGGGCAGGCCTAGATGATACTATGAGGGCCTCTTACGGGAACATTAAGGCGGCTCTTGAAGAAAAACCTGAACTCGAAGATTTCCGCACGGCAGCTTTCTACACTGTCATTGAAGACATCGCCCTTCACTATCGTTCGATTGGACTTTAAACTCCCAACATAAGGCTCTATGAGGGGCGCTCACTCTAACCCCTCACGGAGCTCCCATGACTTTACCGGCGACTTATCTTCAAATGCAATCCACGGTGACGGAGGGTGCACAGCTCCGTATGGAACTCGTTGAGAAGCCTTTCCCGACGCCCGAACCGCATGAGGTCGTCATCCAAGTCGAAGCCACGCCAATTAATCCGTCCGACCAGGGCGTCATGTTTGGGTGGTCTAATATGGCCAATGCCTCCAGTTCAGGTGACGGGACGAAAACCGTTCTAACTGCGCCTGTTACGCCGCAAGGTATGGGCGTCATGAAAGCGCGTATCGGACAAAATTTGCCAGTCGGGAATGAAGGCGCGGGCGTGGTCGTGGCGGCGGGCGATAGCCCAGAAGCTCAGGCTCTAATGGGCAAGACAGTCGCGGCACTAAGCGGAACTATGTATGCGCAATATGCCTGCGTTCCGGCGATGAGTTGCCTGCCCCTTTTACCAGAACATAGCGCCAAAGATGGAGCCTCCTGTTTCGTAAACCCTCTCACTGCTCTGTCGATGGTGGAAACGATGAAGCTGGAGGGGCACACTGCCCTCGTCCATACAGCGGCAGCGTCTAACCTTGGCCAAATGCTGAATAAAATTTGCCAAGCTGACGGCGTCGAGCTGGTCAATATTGTGCGCCGTGAAGAACAAGTGAAAATTTTGAAAGACCTCGGCGCGAAATATATCGTAAACAGCTCCAGCGATAACTTTATGAAAGACCTTACCGACGCTATTCATGCAACGGGCGCAACACTCGCCTTCGATGCCACAGGCGGCGGTGAATTAGCTTCGCATATTTTGACCGCCATGGAAGCGGCGGCCGCGCGCACACCAGGCGCTTACAGCATCTATGGCTCTATAAAGCATAAACAAGTCTATCTCTATGGCGCTCTTGATGTTAGCCCGACAGTTCTCACACGCGGATACGGCATGGCCTGGGGCGTCGGTGGTTGGCTACTTCCTAACTTCCTAGCGAAAATTGGAATGGAGGCCGGCAACAAACTGCGTATGCGCGTTGCCAAAGAGCTCAAAACCACGTTTTCTAGCCACTACACAGATGAACTTTCCTTGGCCCAAGCTTTAGATAGCGACATCGTTGCGCGCTATTTTGCCAAAATGACAGGCGAAAAATTTCTCATCTGTCCGCAGAAAGATATTTAATTGCGCAGAATAGAACTGTCCCTCTTGGCGGCTCCTGTCCCTCCGCCATTTTTATTTGTTATGAAACTATATTAGGGCTACGAGTGAACTTTACCGACCCTAGGGGGGATAGTTGGACATTTTGGAAAGTATAATTCCACAATTGAGTCAGACTCAATGGATGGGGCATGGGTTAATATTCGCTCTCAATATTGCCCTGCTCATTTTTGCTCGACCACTATTAAATTTGATTGCCCCCGGAGAGGACAATACCTCCAAGGTAAAGATATTTCGCGCGCTTAATATTTTGGTTCTTCTTCTGCATCTGCTTGATTTAATTCTAACGGGCACAGCTAGTAATTACCGTCATTACTTCATTAATCTGGGATACAGCTTGATGATTATTTATGCGGGCATGCTTGCCTATAGTTTTTTGGGCTCCGTCTCAAAAAGGCGCTTTGGACGCGAACGGATGCAAGACAATAAGACAGTTTATAGCGAAACCTACAGCACGCGCTTAGTCAATCTCGTCTTACTCGTCTTAATAGCTCTGACAACTATTTACGCCTTGATTATGATTTGGGGCGCCAATAGCCTTCTTGAAACAACAGGTATCTTTGGAATATTGATGGCTTTTCTTGCCTTCACAAGCAGTGTCTGGGCACCGGACATTATTAGCGGTCTCATTATTCTCAACAGCCAAAGCTTAGAAGATGGAGATGTTGTCGTCATAGAAGGACACCTTAATGAATATGTGATCAGCCGCGTGACACTCATCTATGTTGTTCTTTATGATATTCGCAACAACCACCGCACCCTTGTTCGCAATAGTTTATTTACAGGGCAGCGTGTTGATAATTTAAGCCGAGTTGCGAGCACCTCGGGCGTACGGCAGGCCCTCACTTACAAAATCGGCTATCCGCAATTTACGGGCCACTCAGGCGAGCGCGCCGAGCAGCTAAAGGCCTTCCGAAAATCAATAGAGGGTATGTTTACAAGGGCCTTTGAAGCCTGCAAAGATCGAGAATTTGTTAAAATAAATGAGGCTAAACCATTTGAATGGGCGATGACAAATGCGGGTGACTATGCCCTTGAATATACGCTCTGGATTTATTTGGAACGCATTCCCAATACCAAAATCACATCACGGCTTCGGCAACATTTGATGGGTACAATTTTCAAAGTGAATGAAGAAGTTTATACCGCCTCAATTCTTGAAGGAATTGATCTTTCAACACCAGACCTGCTTCAGGCTCAAGTTTCAAACCCGCACGCCATTTCGCCACAAAAACTACATGTGCCCCAAATAGAGACCCCGGAAGTCGGTTAGTCGAGCGTTAGAACAATTAGGCCGTATTCATGCCGCCATCAAAATAGCGCTTTCGGTTTTCATTCGACTTCCTGCGCACGTCTTCAATCGCTTCGCGTTCCGAAAAATCTAAAAGGGCATTTAATAGCCTCGCAAAGTGTTTACGCATCGCCTTTCGCGCCAATGCCGGGTCTCGATTACGGAGCGCATCCATAACTTCAGAATGCTCGCTTACCCGATCAGATGAGTCCGTATGGCCAACAGCCTCATAGACATATTTCACCGCGTCAATTTCATTTCGCATGCGCCAAATATTCTCAAGCACGACAACATTCGCCTCATTCCCTGTGGCCTTAGCAATCAGGAGATGAAACGCGTGATCAGCCTCGTCCCCCTCAGATGACCCTAGAGGAGCCGCTGCCATCCTCTCAATCGTTTGCTCTAGTGCCATAATTTGATCGTCGGTAATACGCGTTGCCGCCAGTGCTGCACATTCAGATTCAAAGAGTAGCCGTGTTTGGGTTAACCCAAAGGCGGTGACATTTGAAACGTCTGAGCCCGCCGATATATTCGTATCCAGAACATAAGCGCCAGATCCGCCCTTTATGTCCAATCTGCCCACCGCCTCTAATGAAATTTGAGCTTCTCTGATGACAACACGGCTCACGCCAAATCTCTTCGCGAGCTCACGTTCGCCTGGTAATCTTGTGCCAGGAAAATAGCCCTCTGCTTCGATCATAGCTAAGATTGATCGAGCTACTCCATGATATAGGGGCTTCTTCTTCATCGTCAGGCTTCCTATGAATTATGGCTTAAGCGTTGCGCCCTAGACGGTTTTTTCCGCTCCTGTGAAGGACGTAGGACCAATTAGCTCGGCCAAATTTACAGCCGCCCAATAATGTCTTGCCCTGCGCATAAATTGACCAAATTTTATTCGTGCGCGGAAACTGCCTATTTAAACTGGGCTACTAAATTCACGATTTACGCCGTCCGCTCATTCATGCTATCTCTGAGCACCATGGAAATAAGCCCGCATATTCGCTATCTGGAAATTGTAACTCCCGATATGGACGGCACGATTGCGGTGTTAGAAAGTTCTGGAACAGTATCCTTCTGCAAACCAATAGCGGAGCTGGGCAATGCCAGAGTTGCGGATATTCCGGGCGGGGGCCAAATCAGCGTTCGCGCCCCTATGAGTGAAACCGAAGCCCCCGTCACGCGAACCTATTTCCTCACCGATGATATTGAGGCCGCAACAGAAGCCGCCATCGCCGCGGGCGCAGAGCTTGCCCATCCTGTGTTAGAGATTCCAGGAC
>JAHDCL010000093.1 GCA_020629875.1 Hellea sp. | reverse complement strand
TTCGCGAATTTTTCTTGGTGATTATAAACATAGAAGCCGCGAATATCGGCGTCCAAGTGACGGATATTACCGTAATTATTTAGATAATGATCTCCTTCATTTTCATATTCTGAAATCGCACCGCAGGACACAATCCGTCCAAATTTTGCCATGTGCGGGATAGACTTGTTAAGTATGGTTCCGCCAACATTATCAAAAAATATATCTATGCCACTTGGAAAATGACGTTCCAATGCGGAGACCAGATCATCGGTTTTATAATCAATTGCGTCGTCGGCTCCAATGCTTTTTAAAAGCGCGCATTTTTCGGGACCGCCTGCAATGCCAATTACAGAAGAACATCCTATGGCCTTTGCCATTTGTATAACCAGAGAGCCGACACCGCCTGCTGCGCCGGAGACCAAGACGGTCTCGCCAGACTTTGGCTTGCCTTTAACTATAAACCCCACATAGGCGGAGTATCCCGTCATTCCCAAGGCAGAGAGAGCATAATATGCTGGCACCCCTCTTGGCGTTATTTTGATGAATTTTTCCTGCGCCGTTACAGCACTAACTTTATAAGTTTGCCAACCCATTTGTCCCTGTAAAAAGTCGCCTACTGCGAAGTCTTTATGTTTTGACTCAATGACTTCCCCGACGCCTCTGCCGTGAATAACGTCTCCGATATTTAGAAGCGTTTCCGTTGAATATCCGCCTCCGTCCTCCATCATATACATACGCATCACAGGCGCGAGATTGAGGTAGTGGGACCTTAGCAAAACCTCACCGTCATTTATGTCCGGCAAGGGAGATTCTTTGTAGGCGAAATGAGACATATCCAAACCTTGAGCTGGATGTTTTGCAACTGTCCATTGTCTGTTTATCACGGCGTCTCGCTCTTTTTTACTTATTGTAAATCCTCACTCACCTTGGTCTAAATATTCGAAATAAAATTTGCGACAGCGGCGGACCATTCGATTGGTTTTTCATCGACAATATCATGTGTCCCCCCTTCTAACTCCACATACTCAAAATCTGGTCTTAACGCTTTTAGACGCAGGGCATTTTCGTAAATATCATCCCCTGTATTCGTCAATATTAAGGTTGGTACTGTGATAGCTAGGGCATCAATCTTCATATCATATTTAAATGCAGCATTATGCCCATACCAAGCCGCATCTCCGGCCCATAAGCTATCGACAAGCCGACGGTGCATAGCCACTTTGTCCGTCCAGCCGGCGGAGTAGTTCGCGCGCCTGTTCCAGGCTTCCAACAGATGGGAGCCATCTTCATGTATGGGTTTAGGTGCCAGTTTAACCCCTGAAAATTTTTCTAAGTCTTCGGCAGAGAGTAGCGGCGGGCCATTTAATATGAGCGATGAAACTTTATCAGCGTAACGCGCCGCAAAATTACATAAAATAGCGGCGCCAGTATGGTGACCTAAAAAGTGAGCTTCTTTTAAATTTAATCCCTTGAGGACAGAGAGAAATGCATCCGCATAATCACTTATCATAGGAGGTTCAGCCGGGGTGTCAGAATTCCCAAAACCCGGCGTATCGACGGCGATAACTCTCAGGCCATAGGCGCTTAGAGGCGACATTATACGCTCGAACATACGCGCGCTTGTTGGCGATTGATGCGATAAAATTATGGCCGGCCCGTCTCCGGCTTCATAGTAATGTATCTGCCCAAAAGGCCCATCAACATAGCCTTTGGTGACTTTATTCGTTTTTACAACGTGCTCTGATGAGGTGCGGGGCGAAGCGGAGCGTGTACAGGCCCTTAATCCCAATAGACTTGCGCCTGAGGCGGTGAGCAAAGTGAAGTTTAATATGTCTCTACGATTAATACTCATAAGTCTTTTAATTAGTCTTCGCGACTGGGGTGGTCACTGACTTCCATATAAATTCCATTCGGGTCAAACATAGACACAGTTCGCAGATGAATGGTCGAGAGACCGTCCGGCGTCGGCACATGCCAATCAACCGGGGACGTAATAACATTGGCGCCAGCAAGCTGTGCGCGCTCATAAACACCTTCAATATCTTTTGATTCGATGACCATAACAGGTTCGCCCATGCGAACCTTTGTCCGGTTCGTCAGGTGCCCTGTGTCAAAAGGCTGATCAATGTATTCGAGTAGCCCTAATTTACCCAGTTTCGGATCTTTGGCTTCCAAAATGATCAAGCGGACCTCCGCTAAATCGGGTGCGCCGGAGGGAGGAAACCGTTTATCAGCCTTGACGATATTATCATACCAAATCGTCCATCCAAAAACATCTTGGTAAAATTGCGCCGACGTTTGAGCGTCCGCTACAATGAATGTTATTCGTTTTAATATTCCAATATCCATTATTTTGTCCTCTCTCCTATTAATCTGTTTCACAGCCTGTAGAGGCTCGCAAATGTTCTAATTGTGTGCCGTCCGGATCGTGGCTGACGGCCATCGTTACGCAGCCATAGGGAAAAAGCTGGAATGGGCGGCTTTGGTTTTCAACTGTGTCCTCTTGGCCATTGGAAAATAGTCTCAAACTTATCCATCCCAGATTAGGCGGGCGTGTTCTGGTCGAGAAATCACGGCCCTCTACACCGTCCAGTTCTATGAGGGCTATTGTGCCTTCGGGGGTCTCTGCGGTTTTTTCCGGATGCATCCATATGACGTGGCGGCTGACCCGCTTTGCCAGCTCGTGTGGCCATCCATAAATATTCATGCCGCTCTGCGCCGCCTCATCAACCTTATCTTCCAAAAAGGCGTGCCAACCCAATGAAGATCGATAAAATTGAGAGGCTTGCTGAATATCAGACGTTATGACGAAGGCATTATTCGGCCGGGAAAGTTTCCCGGGCAGCATGCGCCATTCCGGACCCAAAGATGGCTTTTTGCGTTCAATGAGTCCTATAACCAAACCATCAGGCCCCAGAAATATGGCTTCTGAAACAGAAAAGTTTTCAACCGAAAAAGACACCGGGTCAGATAGTGGTCGCCATCCCGCAGCTTGCAATCCATCAAAGGCTTTTTGAATATCCTTAACACGAACATTCAAACCCATAATCCCGCCTGTATCAATGAAAGTGCCGGCGGATCTTGCTTCCATTTGATCGACCATATTTGAAAGCTCGATCAGGCGAACAAAGCCACGGGACTCACCGGGCTCTTTCAACAATATCTCCCTACCTGAAACGGTCTGGGGAAGCCCCCATGCGTGAATCACTTCAGGCGAAACATTCCCAGAATAGATGTTTTCATAACCAGCAATACGGGTGAAAAAATCGGCCTGCTTTTCAGCATTTCTGACAATGGCTGTAGTTTCCACCCACCCTGTTACAGGATCAGTAGAGGCGGCTACTGGTTCGGAAGACACTTGTTTTTGAGAAGACTTGCAGCTCGGTAAAAGCAATAGCAGTGCGAAAATAAAAACCCTCACGACAGCCATGCCTTTATCTAAGCACGCCCATTAGGGCCTCTAATTTCTGAATTTTAGTTTCGTGACTGTTATTAAAATCGATAATCCCGTCGCGTCTTAGTTTAGAAAAGCTCCGACTGGTTGTTTCTATTGTTATACCGAGGTAATTACTCACATTCAGGCGTGTAATGGGATGTGTTAATCGAAGCGAAGTCTGATCATGCTTGGACTGATGATCATAAATTTTTAAAAGGAAATAGGCAACTCGTTGAAGTGCGGAACACTGTCCAATCACCTGAATGTGTCTCATTTGGGAAGCGAGTATATTGTTTGTGTAACGCCGGAAAATTGAACCTAGTTCTGCAGAATGCGAAAGGGTTTTATTAAGTTCTGAAAGTCGGTATTTTACTAATCTTACGGATGTAAGTGCCCTCATTCCATACCCGTCTGACTGTTCGAATAGAGGGACCAGATCGGGCCCAAATGTGAAGTCTATTATTTGCCGGTTATTACACGCACTAATCTTCGATAAGGCCGTAACACCCTCTATAACATCATAACAAAACTTGTTTTGGTCAGCGCTTGATAAAACCACTTCCCCTTTTTCAAAATAAAAGCATTCACTGACTTGCATCAGTTCACGTATGATATTGTGCCTATTGTTAAAGACTGGTGTTTTGTCATTGCCCGCAGAATACGGACTGGGAACAATGTTGGAAAGCTGGCCATTGTGAGCATCAAAAGGAATTAATTTAGTATAAGCCAATTTGCATTCCCCTGATTTAAATTATTTGCGGTGGATACACCTTCCAATTGCTTAAAGCACGCGCCACTGCATATTGTGATGGCGGGGTTCACATCCCGCCATATCATGAACGTATCGCGGATTAGAAATCCAAGATCATACGGACGCCAATCTCTCGTTTGTCCTGTCCTGTAACGGCTACTCCTTGACCTTGTGTCAGGGTGGGGAAGTTAGTGGGAACAGAAAAATCGGTCCAACGCGCACCTGCGGCATAGGCATCCTCACCAAGAATATTTTCGGCGAAAACTTCCCAACGGATATTGTCTTTCGACACTCCCGCTCTCGCATTGACGAGGAAATAATCTTCCGTGAAGGCCAAATTAGACTCATCTACAAAGGCTTCGCCAAAGTAAATAACATCACCACGCAGAGACATATCCCAATCATTGCTAAGCTCTACGTTATATGTTGAGGTGAAGTTACCACTCCATTCCGGGAAACGTGGTTGTTGATTACCGCGCATATTTGAAAATCCTGAAATTGGCGCGACAAAGTTAAAGAGATAGTCCTTATATTCACTCTGTGCCCAAGTCACATTCAGGCCTGCGCTCCAATCATCAGTGAGCATCAAGGAGCTTTCAAATTCTATACCCCATAAGTCTGCATCACCCGGCACTAATATGTTGCGCGGATTGGGCGATGTGGCGGGATCGCCTAACGGCACACCAGCGCAATTTGGCTCTGGCGCCTTGTCAGCATCGCAAGTTTCCAAAATGACAGCGGTACTGCGCCCCTTGATACCCTTCCATTGGTTATAATAAGCTGCGACATTTACTTGGCCTCGACCGTCTAAGAAGCCCTGTTTCAAACCTATCTCCCAAGCGTCCAGTGTTTCTTCGGGCGTTAAAATGGCTGCATTATCAACCTGCTCTTCATATTGTGCCAGTTCACTTGCATCCGCATTGGCCAAGAGCGTGTTGATATCGCCCTGCAAGACGCCTTGTGCGAAACTCGCATATAAATTGGTTTCCGGCGTAGGTTGATATTTCAAAATCACACGCGGGAGAAATTTCTTAGATTCAAGCTTTGCTGCATCATCAGAAATTCCGGCTGCTGTCCGCGTGCCAGCTTTCCTAAGCGTGTCGTCTTGATAACGGCCTTCCAAGCTGACTGTAAACTCATCTGAAACGTCAAAATCGAGTGCTGCGAATAGGCCTAAGACTTCTGACTCATCACTGCCCGGGAATGAGTTATTAAAGACAAGACCCAACCCGCAATTAGCGTAATCGGCTGTTTGGAAAAATGCAAAACAGGCTGTTGCTGCATCTCCGCCTTCACCGGAAGCGGTGAACGTTTGTTCGTAATAATTTGCACCAGCCAACCACCGTAGTTTTTTATCTTGCGGTGAGGACAAGCGAATTTCCCCTGTAAAGTCTTCGATAGACTGGGGGTCTCGCGAGAACCAATTGTAATTATCGGTTAGATCAAAATCTCGGATCCAGTTAACGTCTTGTTTGTTGTAACCCGCTAGTGCGTCAATTTCATAACCGCCGTCAATTTTGTAATTTGCAGCTGCACTGAAGCGTAATGATTCTCTTTCGAGGCCGATATCGCCGACATCCGGAACGCCTGGTTGCGTGGGATTATTTCGGAATCCGTTGATGATAAAGTTTTCAATTGGGGAATTGAACAGTCCCGTTATACTCTGTTCGACAGTCGTCCTAGATGGGAATACGGATGTGTTGGAAGAAATCACCCTTTGACCTGTTAGTGTGACAGCGTCATCTATGCCAGGAACTTGGCCGCAAAAATAGTTTCGGGGCGTCGCCGTTTCTCCTGAACCTGCAGTAAAGGTCTGTCCGGTACAACTGTCATTCAAACTTCCCGAAACAAAGCCTGCCGCTGGAGCGCCATCATCATCTCGCGAGTATGAACCGCGGAATTTCAGTGAGAAATTATCAGTTGGCTCATAGTAAGCTGCAACATTAAAAGTAGCCGTTTGCTCATTTCCAAGGCGACCACCATCAGTCGCCACGTAGTGACCTCTTTTATCATAATATCGAGCTGAAAGAGATATGGCGAGTTCATCTTCAACAAGCGGAATTTCAGTTATCCCTGACAAGTCAAACGTCCCTCTGCTCGTTGCAGACGCCTCAATCTGACCGTTAAACTGTTCAAGGCTAGGATTTCTGGTTATGTAATTAACAGCACCGCCAAATGTGTTGCGCCCAAAGTAGGCGGACTGCGGTCCTTTAATAACTTCAACTTGCTGCACATCCATTAGGGATGTCGATGTGCCACCGTTAAGTACATATATGCCATCAATGAACAAGGCGCCTGTCGCGAATGTTGGAGAAAATTGAGCAGTGCTCATCCCGCGGAAGCGGAGTTGGGTATTATATCGACCGGGCTGTTGACCGCCCTGATTGCTGAATTGAAAGCCTGTTGTCTGAAGTGAAATATCATCCAGACCCGCAAAACCTGCTTCTTCTATTTGTGATTCTGAGAACGCCGTAACAGCCAGAGGAATGTCTGATAGCTTCTCGTCACGCTTACGTGCGGTCACAACGATTTCATCGTTAAAACTGTCGCTAGACGTCTCTTGCGCATTTGCCTGTGGGCTTGCTGCGACCGTACCCATCAACGCTATGGCTGTGGCTTGGGTGAAAAGTAAAATTTTGCGAGTCTTCATTTTTGCCTCCCAGATCGCTTTACTTGCAACAAAGTCTAAAAGAGAATTTATTCTTTGACTTATATCATTTTCTCTCAATTGCCGCTTAAGTCGCAAGTGAATATCGTTATAAAATTCAATTCTGTTCTCGCTTGATCTTGGAGTTTTCAAACGTTTTTCATGACCTAAGACGTCGTCGGTAATTGAAGGGGTTATAAATTTGGCCGCTGGTTGGAAGCGGTTATTGAACGTTTATTGCAGCCGTTCTTCTAGGGCGATCCCCTACATATTTGTATCGGCTTGGTACCGAGTTAATCAAAGTCACTAAGTAAAAGATGGTCCAGTTTTAAGGGGCAAGGAC
>JAHDCL010000092.1:2414-7177 GCA_020629875.1 Hellea sp. | reverse complement strand
CCATTCGGCACAGTCATTGCATGCGGCATAAGACCGTGAATGTGGTAAAATGGTGGTTGAAATGAAAAACTTATTACAAACGAGTGCAATTTTTATGGGGCTGAGCCTCTCGGCGGCGATGCCGGCAAGTGCGAATTGCGGGGTGAGCTGTGGACCTTCATCTGTGACAGAGTCTCATGTCGTAACGGAGACACATATGCGTCCTGTGACAACAATTGAGGATGTGACGATCATGCAAGAGCATGTCGAAACAAAAGCTGTGACGGTTCATAAGCCCGAGGTCATTACAAAGACCAAGACAGTCATGAAAGAAGTAACAACCGCAGAAGATGTAACGGTTATGAAGCCTGTCACAACAGTGAAACCCTCAACCACCATGGTCGAAGTCACCAAACAGCGTAATGTTGTGCGTCAGCGCCCCGTCACCAAGACCCGCGAAGTCACGGTCATGAAAGAGGTCAAGGTTATGAAGCCCGTGACCATCATGAAAGAGTTTATCGAGCTTCAGCCGCATACGGAACTTGAGACTTATACCGAGATGGAGTCTTATGATGACGTCGAGAGCTATACAGAGATGGAAGCTCAAACGACGATGGTTGAGCATACCGAAATGGTGCCGCACACAGAAGTGCAGTATAATACCACAATGGTGCCAGAGACACAGACCTATACAGAAACCGTCATGCGCCCGACAACGGAATATCAGGAACATACAGTCATGCGCCCGGTAACCGTTCAGCAAGAGACAACAATGCTCGTACCTGAAACCCATACGCGCCAGATTAATGTGGTTAGGCCTGTTGTACCCGTGCCTTACCCCGTGCCAACGCCAGTGCCTTGCCATGTTGAGCCGCGCCCCAGCTGTTAGGTTATTCGCGTGATGCGGTCCTCTAACGGGTCCGCATCTTTCATTACAAACACATTACTGCCCTTAGCGCTTGATTAATCATCAGGCGCTAAATACATCGAGTTATGCGATTTTTGGTATGTCTTATTCTGCTCTTGGGCCTTGCGCCTTCTGCCGCGGCAAAATCTGCCGAAGCGGTTGTTCGGGCCGCGCAAGCAAGAACCCTTGCTGATGTGCGTTATGATCCTAAATATGTGAAGCTGAGCTATCCTGGGGGCGATGTCCCTGCAGACACAGGCGTATGTACGGATGTTATTATTCGCACTTATCGGAATGCTTTCGCTTTTGATTTTCAGCGCGCCGTGCATGAAGATATGCGAAAGGCCTTTTCAGCTTATCCTAAAATTTGGGGGCTAAAGCGTCCTGATAAAAATATCGATCACCGCCGCGTACCCAATCTGGAAACTTATCTGAAGCGCCAAGGTGCGGCCGTTCCGATAACTAAAAATGCCGAAGACTATCTGCCCGGGGACATTGTCACGTGGCGATTAGGTGGACGCCTTGCCCATATCGGTATCGTGTCTGATAAAAAATCAGAATGGGGTACGCCTCTGATTGTGCACAATGTGGGCGCGGGTCCCGTTGAGGATGACCTGCTCTTTAATACCGATATTCACGGGCATTTCCGATACATGCCCGACGCCAATATGACGACGCTCTCAGCGGCTGTTACGGCAGCACGTTAGTATTATTTCCCATTAAGCTCGCAACGGGCGCCTCTCGCCCATCGGGGATAAAGCAGGGTAGCGGCCAGAACAGCACTCGATAGCCCCCTATATTTGCCCCATCGACAGTCCCTGCCCCATTCCAAACCGTGACATGACCCGTAAAGGAGGAGTCTGGGAAATCCATCAAGACAATGCCGGGTGTTGGCGGCAGGTCAAAGCTATTGGCCGTCCCATCCGTAATCGAGACCTCAGGGGGGCCGTAGACACCCAGAAGGTAACGCTCCATATCGGCGACGCGGTAATAATACTGGTCTTTATTCGCTCCGCTGACGGTCGTGTTGTCCGCTCCGCGCGGTATTTTATGTCCCGCCTTATTGAGCATATGCGATAAGCGAACCGTGCAAGCATTCGTCCATTTACCTTGATCTAGCGGCAGATTACCATTGACCTCAACCATGCCGCCTATCTCGCCCCATATTCCTTCGGGCCGATCATAGAGGTAATTCTCCCACATGACCTGAAGGTTGGGCCGTTTTTTAAGTACGCCTTCCGCTTCAAACGGCTTGGTGCAAACAAGCGGCTTTTCAGCTCCGTATATGAGGGGCTTGTATTTGGTGAGTTCAGCGGTTTGCGTTTGGCCAGTTTCGGTTTCACTCGAACCCTGCACCGTTTTAGCGGGATCATCGCCCCCAACCTTTGTGGTGGCACACCCCGACAGCACAAATGCTCCTATGGCTATGGAAGCCAGTAATTCTCTCATGATCAGCCCTTTTCTTACGGGCAATGTAAATTCACCCGCGCTCTAAGTCACGTCCAAACCACCCGTCATCGGGAATAATTAGCTAATGATACCCAGCTGCATTAAATATGGGCTTATGAACCGCTCATGGCCTCTAGCGGACTGCGGATTTGCTCTAGCTGATATCCGGCCTCACTCACAGCGTCTAGAACGCCGTTAACGCCGAGGTTTTTAACATGCGCAAACGCCCATAAAGCCGCGCTGCGTGTTCCGCTGGCACAAAAGGCGACGATTGGTCTTGGGAGGTTTTCATAGGCGTTTGAGCTGGCCTCTATAAGGCCAGGCGTTAGGCCGCCCGACATGGGGATGTGAAGATAGTCCACCCCCAAACGCTGAGCCACAGCCTCAAGATCTTCCGACAATGGCTGCATTGGCGCTTCCATGTCAGGGCGGTTATTGATGAAACTCATCACGCCCTGCTCCGCCAAAGCCTCCATTTGAGCAGCTAAGAGCTGCCCGGCGACAAAGACATCACCCGGAAGTTCTCTCACTTTCCGAGCATTTCTTTAGCTTTGGCGACGATAGCATCTGTCGTAATCCCGAAATGCTCGAACAGGGCCGCGCCTGGCGCCGAAGCCCCGAAGCTATTCATACCGACAAATCCGCCTTCGCGCCCAATCAGGCCATCCCACCCCTGACGGATACCAGCTTCAATCGCGATTTTCGGCAAGTCCTTGCCAATAACAGAACGTACATATTTTTCGCCCTGGTCATAGAAGAGATCCATACAAGGCACAGAGACGACACGCGCCGAAATTCCTTGGTCAGCCAAAGCCTTATGCGCCTCTACTGCGAGGTGAACCTCAGACCCGCTAGCCAGGAGTACGATATCATCCGCGCCCTCACCCGCTTTGAGAACATAACCGCCGCGTGAGCACATATTCTTATCCGCAGAGCTGCGCACAGGCGGCAAGCCTTGGCGTGTTAACGCATGAAGAGACGGTCCTTCTGTGCGCTCAACTGAGAGTTCCCAACATTCCGCCGTTTCGATCGCATCTGCGGGGCGGAAAACATATAGGTTTGGAATCGCGCGCAAAGACGCCACATGTTCAACCGGTTGGTGTGTCGGCCCATCTTCGCCCACGCCAATAGAGTCATGGGTCATGACGTAGATAACGCGCGCGCCCATCAGCGCGGAGAGACGTATCGCGGGACGACAATAATCGGCAAATACGAGGAATGTGCCTGAATAAGGAATAATGCCGCCATGCAATGCCATACCGTTCATGGCTGCGCCCATAATATGCTCACGAATACCGTAATTGACGTAACGCCCGCCATAATTGCCGGCTTGAATTTCAGAAGATGTTGCTGGCGTTTTGGTCTTGTTTGATCCTTCCAAATCAGCAGAACCGGAAATCATGTCCGAGAGACTTTCTGTCAATACTTTCAGAGCGTTACCAGACGAAGCTCGTGTAGCTAACTTTGGAGGATTAGCGACGAGTTCATCCTTATAAACTTGCATGGCTTCTTTCCAGCCTATGTTAAGATCGCCTTTAATAGCGCGATTAAAATCATTAGCTTTGTTTGACGCAGCAAGGCGCTCTTTCCATGCCTTTTGCTCGCGGCGACCCTTGCGCCCCGGACGCTTCCACATCTTGTATACATCTTCTGGCACTTCAAAGGGGCCGTATTCCCAACCTAAAGCCTTACGCGTTGCCGCAATTTCCTCATCTCCGAGCGGTGCACCGTGCACTTTGGATGTACCCGCCTTATTTGGGGCCCCCTTTCCGATAATCGTTTTACAAGCAATCAGCGTTGGCTTGTCAGACTTCTGGGCACGGCGCAGGGCATTACCCACTTTGCGGGCATCATGACCATCAACCTTAATGACGTTCCAACCACAGGCTTCAAACCGCTTCTTCTGATCTGTGCTGTCTGAAATATCGACCGCGCCATCAATGGTGATATTATTATCGTCCCACATTACGATAAGCTTGTTGAGTTTTAAATGCCCCGCAAGTGAAATCGCCTCTTGGGAAATCCCCTCCATTAGGCAACCATCGCCAGCAATGACATAAGTATAATGATCGACAAGTTCATCACCATAGCGCGCATTCATATGGCGCTCTGCCAGAGCAAACCCAACAGCGTTTGAAATACCTTGGCCTAGTGGCCCAGTGGTTGTCTCAACACCCGGCACATGACCATATTCAGGGTGACCCGCCGTGATAGCGCCAAGCTGACGGAAGTTTTTAATCTGCTCCATCGTCATGGACTTATACCCCGTTAGGTGCAGGAGCGAGTAAATCAACATCGAGCCATGACCCGCCGACAAGATAAAGCGGTCGCGATCTGGCCAATTGGGATCAGACGGATTGAATTTCAGAAACTTGCTAAACAGCACGGTCGCCGCATCCGCCATTCCCATGGGCATGCCAGGATGACC
>JAHDCL010000092.1:0-2314 GCA_020629875.1 Hellea sp. | reverse complement strand
ACCAAACGCCATTGCCGTATGATACGTCAGGCCCGCCGCCACATAAGCCAGAGCAAAGAGATAACCAAAGGCAAAGAGCGGCCATTTCCAGCCATTGGTTTCCTTCTTCATAATTGCAAGGGTCGAGAGACATTGTGGGGCAAAAACGAACCAGGCCAAGAAGGCCAAAGCCGTTGGCAAGGACCAGCTATTTTGCAGAACTTCGCGTATGGGGCCATCCACGGCTTCGCTGTCTAATGAATAAATCGTGGCGAGTGCACCGACCACCACCTCGCGAGCCGCCATCCCCGGAATAAGACTAATCGCGATTTCAAGGTTAAATCCGATAGGTTTGAGGACGGGTTCGATAACGCCGCCAATCATTCCGGCAAAAGTGCCCGCTATTCCATCGTCTTTTGAAGGATAGCTAGCCAAGAACCAGATGATAATGGAGGCTGGTAGAATAATGCGGCCCGCACGGTTTATGAATATCATCGCCCGTTCCCAAAGGCCGCGCAAATAATCCTTTAACACAGGCATTTTATAACTGGGCAATTCGATAAGCAGCGTAGATTTCGCGCCCTTCATCAAGGTACGTTTAAAGATAAATGCCATGATCATGGCGAAGATAATCCCAACCACAACAAGCCCAAAAGCAACCAGCCCCTGAAGTCCTAAAAAGCCGACCTTTGTATTGGGAATAAAAGCGCCGATAATCATAATATAGACTGGCCAACGCGCGGCGCAGGTCATGAGAGGCGCAATTAATATAGTTGTAAGGCGGTCCCTCTCCTGCTCAATGGTTCGCGCCGCCATAATCCCCGGAATAGCGCAGGCAAAGCTCGAGAGCAGCGGAATAAAGGCGCGGCCATTAAGCCCGACCTTGGCCATTAATGTATCTACGAGGAAAGCCGCTCGCGCCATATAGCCGGACGCCTCTAATAAGAGGATAAAGGCAAAGAGAATAATGATTTGCGGCAGGAAAATGAGAACACTCCCAACACCCGCAATAATACCATCAGATATGAGTGATTTCAGCCAACCATCCGGCAAAAGGCTTTCCACCCCGCCTTGCAGCCAACCAAAGCCCGCCTCGATGCCGTCCATAAACGGCCCGGACCACCAATAGACGGCTTGGAACATAAAGACCAACAGCGCCGCTAAAATCACTAGCCCTATTACGGGGTGCAATATAATTTTATCGATCCGCTGCGTGAAGGTTTCGGCCTGTTCAATTCGGCTAACCGCTCCGCCCGTGATATGACGCGCTTTCGCTTGCAACTCCTTCAGGATATCCCCCTCTGGCTTAGGAACAGCTGCGGAGCCATGCAGCACATCGCCGGTCCAATCCTCGAGGAAGTCCAAAAGATGCGCCCGGCCTGCGGCGCGCACCGCAACACAGCTAATCACTGGAATTCCGAGTAGAGCCTCAAGCTGAGATATATCGATGTCGATGCCGTCCCGCGCCGCCATATCCATCATATTCAAGACCAGCACCATGGGCAGGCCATAATTCTTGGCCTGCAGAACATTGTGAAGATGCGTCGTGATATGCGAGGCATCCATCATAAAGATTAAGCCATCTGGCTGTCGCTCGCCCTCCAGGTTTCCGCGAACGGCATCAATCGCAACACGCTCATCCATGGAATGACCGCAATCGCCATAAACTCCCGGGAGGTCGAGCAATTCCACGGTTTGCTCATTGGGAAGCAGGAACACCCCCTTACGATATTCGACGGTGACACCCGGATAATTTGCGACCTTGGCACGGCCGCCGGTTAGGGCGTTAAATAAAGATGTTTTCCCGCAATTAGGCGCCCCCAAAAGAGCAAGACGCGCTGTTTTTTGCTGTAAGTCTTTTTCGAGAAGCTCGACCATCATAACACCTCAACCAAGACAGCCTGGGCTTCGCCCTTTCGCAGGGCAATCAATGCGCCGTTCAATCGCACGGACATTGGGTTGCGTCCAAATAGGCCAAAATGAAGCGCTTCCACTTGATCGCCCTCCGCAAATCCTATTTCGCGCAGGCGCGTTTCCAGCTCCTTATCCACTGCGTTGAAGCCAAGAATACGTGCGAGCGTATTTTTCGGTAAGTCCCGTAAAGTCATGAATAGCCTTTACTGCGAATAATTCGCAAAAGCAAAGCCTATATATCAATGTAAATAGCGACAAATTAGGTCAAAAACAGCATAGACAGGCGCAAAGGCTTTGCCTATATAGCCGCTTCATTCGAGAGTATGACTCGCGTCTGATAAGCCCGAATAGCTCAGTTGGTAGAGCAACGGATTGAAAATCCGTGTGTCCCTGGTTCAAATCCAGGTTCGGGCACCATTTA
>JAHDCL010000010.1:38579-49703 GCA_020629875.1 Hellea sp. | reverse complement strand
CTACCACTAAAATCCCTCCACCGGAAGCAACGGAGCGCATGGACGCCCTTAAGTCGAGCGCGAAAAACTTTATGACATTGCTTGAGTCGGCAGTAGGGCCGCAACCAAAGGATGGGTCGGTGGATCTTACGTTGCGGACTGGAATGATGGCCTTTGACTCGGCTATTGTTCGTACATATCCAATGGATTGGGGTTACGTTCCTGAGAGTGAAATAAATGCGATGACGCCTTTGGCGGCAACAAATTCTGCGCCGCCAATGAGTGTTGCAAAAACTTGGCTAACGGAGACTGAGCCACCGATACATGAGCGCAACCTACCGGGCAAAACTCCTCTGAAGTATCTGGTTCTTATGACTGATGGAAAAAATACCGTAGGAAACCAGCAATGGGTCGCGCGGCCTGGAACAGAAAACTGGCGTAGTTGGGTCACTGGACGCGAAAATCGCACTGGATTAACTGACGTTCAAACTACTCAGGTAGAAGTCGTACCTGAAGTCTGTGAGATGCGGGAACGATATCGCCGTATGGCCGACTATGAGTGGTATGGCACTTACTGGACCGGCAGGTGGGACAACCAAATTCGCACCCGAAGCAATCACTATAGCGACAGATGGGGTCCTTACATAATTTTTTCCGACCCGAGCCCGCAAGAGCATGAGGTTTGCACACCTGCAGAGTATGAAACACGGTATTCTGGTTGGGAATATCATGAGGGTGAGAACCCACCTGACAATTCCGGAAGTTGGGAAGAAGGTGAATTTGATATCACTTCCAACATTCAAACTCGTGCAGAGTGCGATGCACTACACGCAGCAGGCGTTGAAGTCTTCACCATCGGCTTTGCGCTTGTGCCGGGACAATTTGGTGTAAATAATTGGCCAGGTAGAGCTAGTTATGGTAACCATTATCCCCCTGACGAGGATCCATATACTGGCGCAGTTTACACGGAAGAAGCCGGTATCGAAAACGCAAACAAAGCGCGCGCAATCCTACAATATTGTGCAAGCAAGCCAGAAAACTTCATTACAGCAGAAGACTCTTCAGCTCTTGAGGCCGCTTTCGATCGTATCGGAAATACAATCATCAAAGAGATCATCCGTATCTCTTCATAAAAATACGGGTAATTCACGCATTGAAAAAGGCTGGGTCGTATGACCCAGCCTTTTCTTTTCGATATGGCCTAAAGGCTAGCCAACAATTTCATCGTCAGAAAAGAAGAATTTGATTTCTTCTGCTGCAGTTTCAGGGGCATCTGACCCGTGAACTGTGTTTGCATCAATGCTTTGAGCAAACTCAGCACGGATAGTACCAGCATCAGCTTCAGCGGGGTTTGTCGCGCCCATAACCTTACGGTACTCAGCAATGGCGTTTTCGCCCTCGAGAACCTGAACAACAACTGGTCCAGACATCATAAACTTAACGAGGTCGCCATAAAATGGACGCTCTTTATGCACGGCGTAAAAGCCGCCTGCCTGCTCTTCTGTGAGCTGAACCCGCTTTTGCGCGACGATGCGAAGACCAGCTTCTTCAATCTTAGCATTGACCTTACCTGTGATGTTACGCGCTGTGGCGTCTGGCTTAATGATAGAGAATGTGCGTTGAACAGCCATGGAAAACTCCTGTTAGTGGCGTTTAAATCAAATTTGCGCACCCGATAACGGCGGATTGACTATATGTAAAGGACTGTTAGTCAGCCCTCGTGCTGCATATCAATGATTTAACATACCGCATAGAGGGGCGGCCGCTCTTCACTCAGGCAACACTTGCCATTTCCAAAGGCCATAAAGTCGGCCTTGTGGGACGAAATGGTACGGGTAAGTCTACCCTTTTTCGTCTCATCAAAGGCGAGATATCACCAGATGATGGAGATATAAACCTCCGTAAAAACATGCGCTTAGGCGCAGTTGACCAAGAAGTTCCGAGCGGCCCGCAAAGCCTCATGACGACCGTATTAGCCGCGGATAAGGAACGCTCTGCATTGCTCATGGAGTCTGAAACGGCTCAAGACCCAGACCGCATTGCTGCGATTCACGCAAGACTTGCCGATATTGACGCCTATAGCGCAGAGGCACGTGCAGGGTTTATTTTGTCAGGGCTCGGCTTTTCTGGGGAAGATCAACAACGTCCCTGTTCTGATTTTTCGGGCGGATGGCGCATGCGAGTCGCTCTAGCGGCGATGCTATTCGCCAAGCCAGATATGCTTTTGCTCGACGAACCGACAAACTACCTTGATATAGAGGGCGCTGTTTGGCTTGAGGCTCATATAAGGAACTATTCGGGAACGGCACTGATTATTTCTCATGACCGCGACTTCCTCAATAAAGCCGTCACGCACATAGCGCACCTTCGCTCCGGCAAATTGTTTAGCTACACAGGGGGCTATGACCGTTTTGAGGCGACATTAGCCGAGCAAAACCGCCTCAACATGACTCTCTTGGGTAAGCAAGAGGATGAACGACGCCGGCTCGAAGCCTTTGTTAATCGTAATCGTGCAAAGGCCAGCAAGGCAAAGCAGGCGCAATCGAGGGTTAAAAAGCTGGAAAAAATGAAGCCGGTCGCGACTATCATTAGCGATCCACTTGCTCCTATTGTTCTTGAGGGGCCGGAGCGGCCACTAAACCCACCCATCATTCGCTTTGACGAAGTGAAATTAGGTTATTCGGAGGATGTTATCGTCCTACAAAACCTGAATCAACGTATTGATCCTGATGACCGCATAGGAATCTTAGGGAAGAATGGTGAAGGCAAGTCAACCTTCGCTAAAGCTGTAATGGGTGATCTCTTACCGCAAGAAGGTTTCATAAAGCGCCACAAAAAGTTACGAATTGGGTATTTTGCCCAGCATCAGATTGATGCGCTCAACCCCCTCGCCTCAGCGTATAGTCATATTCAGGAGCTGATGCCTGAAGCCACTGAAGCCCAAAGACGCGCGCGACTTGCTCAATTTGGTCTTGGTATAAAAAATGCTGAAACACCTGCAGGCGATTTATCAGGTGGAGAGAAGGCACGGCTTCTGTTCTCACTCATAGGGTTTCATAAGCCACATCTGCTTGTCCTTGATGAACCTGCCAATCACCTGGATATTGATAGCCGCGCAGAACTCATCAAATCGTTGAATAGCTATGAAGGCGCGGTCCTTATAATATCCCATGACAGAAATTTGCTTGAAGCGGTCGTTGATAGACTTTGGCTTGTTAATCAGGGTACAGTGGAAACCTATGACGGGTCTCTAGAAGATTACCGTACCTTGCAGCTTGAAAAAGATCGCTCGTCGAGACGGCAGAATACAGGTGAAGGAGACTCTCGAAAGCAGTCTAGGAGAGACACGGCCGAGGCCCGAAAAAGGATTGCGCCCCTGAAAAAGGCATTCGAAGAATTGGAAATTAGTATTGAGGAAGCCAAAGCTCGCCTGCCACTAATTGACGAAGAACTCTCCATTAGTGACATATTTACCAAAAATCCCGATCGGGCTGTCAAACTCGGTCAACAGAGAGCAAGTTTGGTTCGGGATATTGATTCTCTTGAGATGAGTTGGTTAGAAGCCTTGGAACGGTACGAAACTGCAAAATCACGAGAAGGTCTCGATTAGGGGTGGCGTAAATAGCGTATGGGCTGATACGTGAAATGCGGGATGCACAATGATTATCGGCCGATTAATGCGTGATGAGGACGCTCTCCTCCAATTCGAAGTCATGTCTTGGCTTATTCGGCGATACGGGCCGCCAAAAAACCCCAAAGTTCCCTCACCGCTCCACAAACCCAAAGGTCTCTCGGATATGTACTGGGAAGCAGGCGACACGCGAACAGTCTGTGATTGGGCACAAGATAGTTTTGGACTTATCAAAAATGAATGTGGAATGGATGATTGGTCTATCCAAATAGCGCCCCATCCCAACGAGGTTTATGACAAACGCCACATGCAGTTCGCCCAAAGTTGGAACATGGATAGTAAAGAGCCGTACTATGTTGACGGCTATGGACGCCCTATAATTCACTATGATTCTCTCGACTGTGAAGAACCAGGTTGTTTCGCCGCGCGGATAATTATGAAGCTAGCAGAAATTAAGCTGATGAACTTTGTGCCGGAGCAAGGTCTGAGCCCGATGCAATCAGGAATTATAACGCTCACTGCGATGTGTTATATGCGACAAGGGTTCACCATGGCTGCGCTACCAGAAGCCATTAGCCAGTATTTTATGCGAGATGGCTCCGCAAGGTCGATGCCAATCCGTCTTATCAATAATACAATGGCTTTTTCGTCGTGCCTCGCTCTGCTCTCCCGAAAACAGTCTCCTGAGCAAATTGTTGCGACTTATGGGGCTCTGATGAGTAAAGGATTTCGAAAAAAAATTCGGCCAGCTTGCAAGCAAATTAGCGACTACAAACCAGAAGTCGAGATATTACGGCTTTTGGCAAACCCAACATGCCATAATTTTGAAAGCAGGAGCTATGCTGCTTTTACCTAACGGCATGCAACCTCTTGCACATAGCCTTCCCTGTCCAGCTCTATCGTCAACCTGCTTTCATCGACAGGGCCGAGTTGAATACGGTCAGAGATGGTGCGAATGCTAGGCGCATATAAAACTTGGTTGGGCAGATAATCCCGGACCTCCAAAAATGGGGGTTCGGGGTCAATGCCCTCAATGTGATCACGGTCCGGTCCCTCGATAAAAGCTGGTTTGAGAATGCGCTTACTACCAGGAAGTCCCGCAATATAGATTGCGCCTTCATGGCGCCCAACAAGGCCTTTGAATAGATATGACTGACAAGAATCTATGGCTTGAATCATTGGGGTGGGTGTCGGATTTAAATACTCAGGTCGAACATATTGGCCTTGCCCAGCTCTGGGTACATAGGCAGGATAATTTGGATAACCGACTCCCTGCGTAGGCGCACAGGCCGTGAGGGCAAAAAGGCAACCTAATGGGATTAAACGAATCATACTTGCTTAATAGCAGAAAAGCTTATCAAAAGGTTACGCGCAGTAGAATCATTCATGCGAATCTGCCTGCTTGACCTTTGTTAATGTATGACTATGTTGCGGCGCTTAAAGCGGCGGGACGGCCCGCGCTATTATTATAAAGTTGACCTCTTTTGAGTTCTGATATCCAACCTGAAGAAATTGCAGCGGATGCTGTAATTGATATAAAATTTGCCGAGCTTGGACTCGACCCCAAAATTCTTAAAGCCCTAGACGATATGGGCTACGAAAAACCGACTCCAATCCAAGCGAAGGCAATCCCTGCAGCCCTACAGCAACGCGATGTTTTAGGAATAGCGCAAACGGGCACAGGTAAGACAGGCGCGTTCACCCTGCCAACTATGCACAAACTGGCCTCAGGTCGAGCGCGAGCACGCATGCCGCGCTGCATCATCGTATGCCCAACTCGTGAGCTGGCCGCTCAGGTTGCTGAAAACGTCGAACAATATGGCAAATATTTGAAGCTAGAAATGGCGCTACTCATCGGTGGTGTCAGCTTTGCCGAGCAAGATAAAAAGCTTATGCGTGGCGTTGATGTTCTTATTGCAACGCCAGGAAGGTTACTGGATCAGTTCGAACGCGGAAAAATCCTGATGACTGGCGTGCAAACTCTGGTCGTTGATGAAGCTGACCGAATGCTTGATATGGGTTTCATCCCGGACATCGAACGTATCTTTGAACTCACACCATTTACACGGCAAGTTCTCTTTTTCTCGGCGACCATGCCCAATGAAATTAAGCGCCTCGTGGACCAGTTCTTACATCAGCCTGTTTCAATACAAATAGCACGAACGAATATGACCGCAAAGACGGTCACTCAGAAAATTGTTCGTATGCCATCATCTGACCCCAAGCAAAAGCGCACTGCTTTGCGTTGGCTAATCGATAATAATGATGTTGATAATGGAATCATCTTTTGCAATCGGAAACGCGACGTGGACATCGTAGCGAAATCTCTCAATGTTCATGGCCATTCCGCGGCCCCCATTCATGGTGACTTGGCTCAATCTCTTCGAACCGAAACCCTTGAGAAGTTCAAGAACGGCGAAATTAAAATGTTGGTCGCGAGTGACGTTGCGGCTCGCGGACTTGACGTGCCGTCCGTCAGTCATGTTTTCAACTACGATGTCCCTAACCACTCCGAAGATTACGTTCATAGGATTGGACGTACAGGACGTGCTGGACGCAAGGGCGACACAGTGATGTTGGTCGCACGTTTAGATGAGAAGAATTATGATGAAATTCTTAAACTCATCAAGGTAGACTCTATCGAGGAAATCAAAATTCCCGGCATAGAGGAATTCCCAAAAGATGGCGGGAAGTATCGGAAGAGCGGGCGGGGTGATAAAAAAGACCGCGGACGAGGCCGAGACAAAAATAGAGGTCGACAAAACACCTCTCGTAAGGATTCTTCACGTCCGGAAAACTCTACGACTGAAGAGGTCCCAACCGCAAAAGAGAAATCTAGAAAATCATCTTCGCGCCGCGCGGCGCCAAAGCGCAAAGCAGACGAGTCAAAGGCTCCGGAGGCACAACCAACCGCAAAAAAATCAAATACACGCCGCGAAAAGTCGGAAAACCGTGATGATAAACGCTCCGAGAATAAGCGTTCTGACAAAAAACCAAGCAGAGCAAAAGGGCGTGACCGAAACGGTCTCAAAGAAAACACCGTCGAGGGTTTTGGCGACTCGATGCCCGCATTTTTTGGGTCTAGTTTGAAGTAGAGATCACCCGCTTCAAAAGCGCATCTAGACTATCGAACATTTCATTTAGGTGTTTGTCTGATTCTTGCATTAAGCAATGGCCTGCATCCCTTAAATCTAATCTCTCGCAATTGGGAAGGCGGCTATCACACGCCGCTTGATTAACATCCGTAATGACAAAATGGTCGACTTCCGCGGACACCATGACCACGGGCAAAGTAACTTTTTCTAAATAGCCTTCCGCGCGAATATATTCACTGCTTTCGAAAAACTCGGCGCCCCATTGCGCCGTAACACCACCAACACGTTCTGCTGGGTTACGCGTAAACACAACATCTCGGTTTGGTAATCTTTTTGGGTTCGATGCGCAGAGGTCAATATTCGCTACGGACAAATCCTCTCGAAACGGTTTCCAATTTTCATTCCCTTGAAGGTAACGTTTTGATTTCCCCAGCCGACGTGCCCATCCCATCAACTTTGCCGCCTGTTCAAAGGTCATATCACCCGTATTCGGTTTAATCGCGGGCGCTAACAAGAATATACCATCAACCAGTCCGGGATGGTCTCCCGCCATGCGTAAACTAACATGACCACCAAAAGACATCCCCACGGGGATGATGGGTTTTTCGTCAGAGTTTGGTAACGTATTGATAAACGCGGCGAGATCATCAGAATAAACTTTAAAATCATCCACCCAAAGCTTTTCGGGTTGGTGCTTACGATAACGCTCAGAACCGCCCTGCCCGCGCATGTCTATACCAACGACGTGATAGCCCCGCCGTGCCAGCATATCTACGTGCTCAGCATACATGCTCATAGTCGCTGTATAGCCTGGAACCAAAACTAATGTTGCTTTTGCGGCGGTAGCATTTCCCGTTTCGCCCCATCGAAGATTCGTACCATCCGCGGCTTGGAAATTTTTCCACTGCCAATCAGGCGGCATATTCGGCAAATAAAAAGCGTCCACTTGCGCTTGGTACTCAGCAGAGACTTGATAGGGCTTATACTTTTTCTCAGGCCATAAAAAAAAGGCCAGCACACCAAGTAAAATAAAGACCCCAAAGCCTTTCAAGACAAGATTAATAGACTTCACGATCTTTTTTCCGGGTATCCGTATGTCGCCTTATAGTGCGGGTCCGCTTGGAATTGTAAATGCCATTCTGCCAATTTAGGCGCACGATCTTGCCACTTTAAATGACCCGCTCGGAAGCTCGCATAGTCAAGCGCTGTGACAATCGCTAAATTTCCATAGGTCCAAGGCCCGCCTAGCCATTGACAGATACTCTCGAGAGTTTCGACGCACCTAACGATAGCCGTCTCGTGACGAGCAATCATTTCATCCCAATGTAGGTCCGTCGGACGAACAATCTCGTATCGGTAATTATAGACTGCGTCGGAAAGTCCGTCGCCAAGAGCATGCTGCCAGAGATTTAAAAAACGGATATGCCCCTCATTTGGGAGTATCTGAGTTCGCCCTATGCTATCGAGGTACTGACATATCACGGGACTATCAAAGAGGTACTGTTCCGGCTGCCACTCTAGGGCGGGAATCTTTCCTAAAGGATTATCACCGGCGACGTAGCCCTTTGCTCCGTCTTTTTCAGGTAACTGCTCTTCTACTTCAATGCCGTGCAACTTCGCCAAAATCATGGCTTTCCGCGCATATGGCGAAATAGGGTGGCAAAAAAGTTTCATAAGCGCACTACTCCCATTCAATAGTTCCAGGAGGTTTTGAGGTCACGTCATAGACTACGCGATTTACGCCGCGGACTTCATTGATGATGCGTGTGGCTGTCTCTCCCAAGAACTCATGACTATAAGGATAATAATCAGCTGTCATGCCATCTGTCGACGTCACGGCACGCAGGGCTAAAACGTTCTCATAAGTGCGTTCATCGCCCATAACGCCTACTGTTTGCACGGGCAAAATTACAGCAAAAGCTTGCCATATCTCATTGTAAAGACCATGTTTTTTTATCTGGTCTAAATATATCGCATCAGCTTCTCGCAGAATGTCTAAGCGGTTTTTTGTAATTGCGCCCGGACAACGAATAGCGAGCCCTGGTCCTGGAAAAGGATGCCTTTCTACAAAGTCCTTATGCAGTCCTAATTCTTGGCCAAGAGCACGAACTTCGTCTTTAAACAACTCTCGCAGCGGCTCAACTAATTCCATATCCATGCGATCTGGTAATCCACCTACATTATGGTGAGACTTAATAGTGACTGAAGGCCCGCCGTCAAAACTCACGGATTCAATAACGTCTGGGTATAACGTTCCTTGAGCAAGAAACTTCGCCCCGCCAACCTTCTTGGCTTCGCGCTCAAAGATATCAATAAACGTCCCTCCGATGATTTTTCTCTTGCGTTCTGGATCGGAAACACCTTCCAAAAGCCCTAGAAATTCATCACCTGCGTCGACATGGATCAGATTCATATCGTAATGCTCTTTAAAGAGAGAGACGACTTGTTCGCTCTCTCCCTTGCGCATCATTCCGGTATCGACGTAAACGCAGGTCAATTGATCGCCTATGGCTTCATGAATAAGAACAGCCGCGACCGAGCTATCTACTCCGCCAGAAAGTCCACAAATAACCTTACCCTCGCCAACTTGGTTCTTAATTGCCGCTATCATCTCGCCTCTGAAGGCGGCCATTGTCCAGTCACCTTTAAATCCAGCGATGTTATGGGTAAAATTACGCAGCATCTTAGCACCATTGACGGTGTGAACTACCTCGGGATGAAACTGAACGCCATAAAAACGCCGCTGACTATCCGCAATAGCAGCGTAAGGTGCGTGATTTGATTTCCCAATAATTTCAAAACCTTGGGGAATAGAGTTAACGCGATCTCCATGAGACATCCACACGCGTTCCGTTTTTTCCAACCCCTCGAACAGCTCATTCTTGGCTAACACGTCTAAATCCGCACGGCCAAATTCCTTTTCATCAGAACTCTCTACAGAGCCGCCTAGCTGCTCACACATCGTTTGTTGGCCATAACAAATCCCTAGAATGGGCACGCCCATTTCCCACACATGGTTATCTGCTCTCGGAGTTCCTACGCCCGTAACACTGTTCGGGCCGCCCGACAAGATAATGGCCTTAGGGTTAAAAGCCTCCAGCATGGCCTTATCAACACGGTTGAAAGGGTGCACTTCGGAATACACGCCGCTTTCTCGTACCCGTCTTGCAATCAATTTAGTGACCTGCGAGCCAAAATCGATAATCAACAGCTGTTCGTGTTGGGTATCTGTCATGAACTTCTCTCCATCACGGCAAAGAAAAAGCCGTCAGTATTCGTTGAGGCCGGAGTTAGTGTTAGCGTGCAGCCATCAGCCGACCATGGCTTTGGCGCATCTACGCCAAACTTTTCTTCCCAAACTTCACCCGCCGACAGCAAAGTGAAATTTTCATTATCCTCAAGGAAGGCATAGACCTGCGCCTCATTTTCCTCAGCAAGCATCGAACAGGTCACGTAAAACATCAAACCGCCCGGTCTCACGAAACCTTTTGCACTATTTAAAACAGACCGTTGCTCATTGTTTCTTCGTACAAGAGCATCTTCGTTCAAACGCCACTTTGCATCTGGTTTTCGACGCCACGTCCCTACGCCTGTGCATGGAGCATCAATCAATACGCGATCCATTTTCCCGACCAAATCTTTCAAGCCCTCTGACGGCGGTTGGCGCACGTCAATAATCTCCGCCCCAGCGCGTTGCGCACGTTGATAAAGAGGTGCAAGTCGGCGTTTATCAATATCAAAACCGTACACGGAACCCTGATTTTGCATATCAGCGGCCAGAGCCAGCGACTTCCCGCCTCCTCCTGCGCAATAATCTAGAACCTTTTCACCGGGCTGCGCATCAACAAGCAAGCTAACGATTTGCGAGCCCTCATCCTGAATTTCCACGGCACCCGTTTGGTAACCTTCTTCGATCTGGATATTAGGGAGCCGCCCATCTCCCGCCAATGCTTGTATTCGTAGTCCCACCGGAGATATTGCACAGGGTGTAACTCCCTGCTCCGCGAGCTTTCCAGACTCGATACTAACCTCTGATTTAATCGTATTCACCCGTAAATCTAGCGGCGGGCGTGCGGTTAGCGCTTGCCCCTCAACAATCGCATCTTCGCCAAAATTATTTTCGAAAGCGGGCCAAATCCATTCCGGCACATCTGCTTTCACCCAATCTGGTGCGCCGTCTAAGTTAATAGCGCCACCGAGTTTTGCTACTTCATCTGCGGTGAGTTTAGAAGGCGCGTGCTTATCGCCCTCAAAGGCCTGAGCAAGATCATCGACCTTTTTACCGCTCATAAACACAGCAGAGGCCAGGGCTAATGCGCGGGGCGTTTCGCTATCCATCCTAAATGCAAGTGAGCTTTTACAGCGCAAGGCATCATGAACATAGTTCCCGATAGCCGAGCGATCTTTGGAGCCGGCAAA
>JAHDCL010000010.1:0-38479 GCA_020629875.1 Hellea sp. | reverse complement strand
ATTAACTCGGCATTGAATAGTTAGGGGCTTCTCGCGCGATGTGGACATCATGGACATGACTTTCGCGAAGGCCAGCATTTGTAATTTTCACAAACTCTGCATTTTTATGCAGGTCTCTAATCGTTCGTGACCCCGTATAACCCATCGTCGCGCGTATCCCGCCGAGGAGCTGATGAAGAATGGGAGCGACGGGGCCTTTATAGGCTATGCGGCCTTCAATACCTTCTGGAACGAGCTTCATTGTATCGTTAACTTCCTTTTGGAAGTATCGATCTGCTGAGCCGCGGGCCATGGCCGAAACAGAGCCCATACCGCGGTAAGACTTATAAGAACGCCCCTGATAGAGGAAAACCTCACCAGGTGTTTCTTCCGCACCGGCCAATAGCGAGCCGACCATAGCGCATTCTGCGCCCGCGGCGAGAGCCTTAGCCATATCGCCAGAATACTTAATACCGCCATCCGCGATTACAGGAACACCTGCTTTGGACGCGACAGAGCACGCATCGATGATTGCAGTGAGTTGAGGCACCCCTACGCCGGCGACAATACGTGTAGTGCAAATAGAACCAGGCCCAATACCAACTTTAATCGCATCAGCGCCCGCATCAACAAGTGCTTTGGCAGCCGATGCCGTAGCGATGTTACCCGCAATAATTTGCGCATCCGGATAATTTTTCTTGAGGCGCTTGACGGTTTCAATCACCTTAGATGAATGCCCGTGGGCCGTATCAATAACGACGGCATCGGCTCCGGCGGAAATTAAAGCCACAGCGCGGTCATAACCTGCATCCCCAACGGTCGAGGCAGCAGCAACACGCAAACGGCCTCTCTCATCTTTACAAGCATTTGGATGACTAAGCGCCTTATCCATATCTTTTACAGTAATCAGGCCGACACATCGATAATTATCATCGACGACCAAAAGGCGCTCAATACGGTGCTTGTGTAATAGCGCGCGGGCTTCAGCTTCAGAAGCGCCCTCTTTTACCGTCACGATATCTGTAGTCATAAGGTTCGCAACTAATTCATTTGGGTCATCCGCAAAACGAACGTCTCTATTAGTGACAATCCCAACTAGCTTTCCATCGGTCTCGACAACAGGAATGCCGGAGATGTTGTAGCGATTTCCAATCTCGCCCAATTCAGCGCGTGTGGCATCAGGGCTGATCGTAATAGGATTGACCACCATACCGCTCTCGAAGCGCTTAACTTTGCGCACTTCTTCTGCTTGCTCCTCAATGGATAGATTTCGGTGAATCACGCCGATCCCGCCCGTCTGTGCCATTGCAATAGCAAGTGTCGCTTCGGTCACCGTATCCATGGCTGCTGAGACTAGCGGCACGTTAATACTAATCTTTTTTGTCAGGCGCGTTTTGAGATCCGCATCTGCCGGAAGTATATCCGAAGCCTGCGGCTGCAAAAGAACGTCATCGAAGGTTAAGCCTTCTCGAATCTCCATTGGAGTCTCCTACTTTTGCAAGCGGCGATTATCAGGGTTACCCAGCATTGCAAAGAGAAAAGTTAAGAGAACCTGCATTTAAGATAACCCTCAGCGTGCCTTGCGTGCTTTAAAGCCTTGAGCGACTAAATACATTTCGGGGCTGCCCGCTCGTGAGCTTTTGGGTTTAGCATGTTTTACGCTTTTGAAGTTATGCTTAAGCGTATTGAGCAGGTTGCCCTCAGCCCCGCCCTGGAAGACTTTCGTTACAAAACTTCCCCCGGGCTTTAAAACATCCATGGCAAATTCTGCAGCGGCTTCGACAAGCGCGACCGTTTTTAAATGGTCTGTTTGCCGATGCCCAGTTGTGTTGGCCGCCAAATCTGACAGAACCACGTCGGGCTGCCGTCCAAGCAATTCCTTCAAACGGTTAGGCGCCTTATCATCCATGAAATCCATTTCAATCATGTCTGCGCTTCCAATCGGTTCGACTGGCAATATATCAATCCCCACGACGCGCTCCGCTCCCAATTTGAGCGCTATTTGCACCCAGCCTCCCGGAGCACAACCCAAATCCACAACAAGTGCGTCCTTCTTAATGAGGTTGAATTTTTCATCCAACTCAATCAGCTTAAAGGCTGCGCGGGATCGATAGCCTTTGATTTTGGCTTCTCTAACGTAAGGGTCATTGATTTGACGTTCAATCCAAAGCTTTGAAGAAATTTTACGACCACGAGCAGTTTTGACCTTATGGGTCATCATGCGAGTTGCGTTGGCTTTGTCCATTTTTTGCGTTTTACGGCCACGCTTAGGCGCAGTCGGCTTCGCGCCCGACATACGTTTAGGTTTTTTACTATCTGTCATTGGGGGGTCTCTTGCTGGACAACATTTACCTTTTGGCTCTGTTGCATAAGCCCCATCAACATACCTTCGCGCAAACCTCTATCAGCAACACGAACCATTTTACTAGGCCACATTTCACACAAAACATCCGTAATAGCGCAGCCCGCCACTAAGAGCTTCGCTCTGTCTTCGCCAATGCAGGGCTCTTTGGCGCGGTCTTCGGGTGAACGTGACGCCATGTCCCTCGCAACACGAATAGCATCGCTACTTCGAAGCCAAAGACCATCAACTTTATCTCGCTGATAGTAAGGCAGTTTCAAATGAATTCCAGCAAGCGAGGTAATCGTTCCTGAGGTACCAATGAGATGGCCCTTCCCGTTTTTAAAAGCATTGGTGAAGCGCGTTTCACAGCCTGCTTTTATTATTTCATCACGCACAATTTGCTTCATGGCTTCATACCAGACCGTCCGGTCCTCGATTTCAGGCACTCGCTCAGACAGCGTAACGACCCCCACAGGCAGGGACGCCCAAGCACTTATCGGCGGTCGATGTACACGGACTTTTCCTTGTGGATCACGCAATCGCCGCACATCAACCCAGCTTAGCTCGGTGGAACCACCACCTATATCGATGACTAACACAACATCTTTCGTTGTATCCACGAGGTTTAAGCACCCCATCACGGCTAGGCGAGCTTCCACGCGGGCTGAAATAATTTCGAGGCTAACGCCCGATTCTTGTTTTACGCGATCCAAAAACTCTTGACCATTTTCGGCTTTACGGCAGGCCTCAGTCGCAACGCAGCGCCAGCGCTTCACGCGGCGGGCCTTCATCTTCTTGGCGCAAACACTCAGAGCTTCGACTGCGGCTTGCATACTTTCCTCAGATAAACGCCCAGTCGCCGTTAGCCCCTTACCTAAGCGAACCACTCGGGAGTAGCTATCCACGACTTTAAAGCTATCGCCACTGGCCCTAGCTACCAGAAGTCGGCAGTTGTTAGTCCCTAAGTCTAGGGCTGCATATGTTGGAGGCCTTTTACTCTGGGGCTTGTTTCCCCCAGAGCTTCGCCGCTTGGTCCGTCGCCGAGTCGGTTTTTGAGCTTCAAATTGCCCAGTTTCCGAAACCCCGCTCCCGGACATATCACCGTCCGGCATCGTCGTTCTCACATTTTGGAGCTGGGTCGCGGTTATCGCGCCCTCACGCTCATTCCTGATAACCATAACCAAAACAGAGGCTTGCTGTAAATCGATTTCTAAACTTTTAGGCTAATGAATATCTACGTGATCAGAGAGCTGATTCCAGTCAGGTTCTGGTCCTAACTCCTCCATAGCCTCATGCTGAGAAAGAAATATCTGTCCCGTCAGCCTATCGAGGAAACTTGACCGAAACAAACGCTCCTTAACGCGGCTTTGCATATCTGAAAAATGAAGGCGAATATCTGCACTCTTTAGCCGCTTATTGATTTCCTCCAAACTCGACAAAGCGCTCGCATCAATACGGTTCACCGCTGTGCACATCAGCACTAAATCTGTCATGTTTGGACTCTCGGCCACAACTTGAGCAACTTTATCCTCGAGGAAGCGCGCATTAGCGTAGTAAAGGCTTTCATCAATTCGCAAAGTCTTCACCACATCATTGGTCTCAACATTAAAACGAGCTGCGTCTCTATAGTGTTCAGTTCCGGGAAATCGACCTACGAGCGGCATATGAGGCTGAAGCGTGGAATTGATGTGTAAAGCCATGGCCAAAACAACACCGGCCAAAACGCCCCACTGAACCCCCAGCAGCAATACAGCTAAAAATGTAGCGAGCGCCGTGATGCCATCCGCGCGGCTGTAGACCCAGGTTCGCCAGAGGCTTCTAAAGTCTAACAAACTAAAACAGGCGACAATAATCAGAGCAGCCAAAACCGCCAGCGGCAAGGCTTGCAAAATTGGCGTAAGAAATACCGCAGTTAAGGCCATAAAGCCCGCCACTAAAAGCCCAACGATTTGGGTTTGCCCGCCCGCGCTGAAATTTACCGCTGATCGTGACATACTTCCGTTTATAGGATAGCCACCCGTGATTCCGGCAACAACATTCGAAGCTCCCAGCCCCAAAAGCTCCTTATTGGAATCAATGCGCCCCCGTGCGCGGGCCGCAAGTTCCTGTGCTGTCGACGTGCTATCAACAAAGGCGACTATGGCTATGACAATGGCGGGCACCAAAAGGGCCTTAAATTCCGGCATAGATACCATCGGCACGTTAAGCGGCGGCAGACCTGCTGGGATGCGTCCAACCACACGTACGTCAGATCTGTCTGCCAGACCAAAATAGGCGCTAATTCCAATAAAAATCGCCACAACCAAAATCGGAGTCATTCGGGCGATTAGTTTTGCCTTTCTGCTCTTCACATGAAGCTTCACCAAGCCGTAAGCCAGATATCGTTTGATGAGCCATAAAATTGCAATAGCAGAGAGGCCGATCCAAAGCGCTGCTTTATTTGTGTTTGGCAAATTTGACTTAATATCCCCCAGTAACGCGAAGACGGTGTTCCCGCTCGCGGTGATGCCAAAGATATGTTTGAGCTGACTGAATATAATAAGAAGAGCCGCCCCCGTGATATAGGCGGATACGACTGGGCGTGATACGAAATTCATTAGAAAACCAGCCTTCAATATTCCGGCCACGAGCAGTATAACACCGGTGATTACGGCGAGCACCGCCGCACTGACCAGGCGTGTGCCTTCGGGAAGCGTCGCAATACAAACGGCAGTCATCAACGAAATTACGGCTGTTGGCCCCACGTTCAAATAGCGAGAGGAGCCGAATGCCGCATAAGCTAACAGCGGAAATATTGAGACGTAAATCCCGACCTGAGGGGGCAATCCAGCGAGAAGCGCGTAAGCTAAAGATTGCGGGACCAATAAAATTGTCACAATAATCGCTGCGACCAAATCCTCTGTAAAAACTCGGCCATTATAACCTCGCAGCCAACCCCACTGGCGCGCAAGCGCTGATTTACGGGGCTTAGGCAATGTGGTCGAAGACTCTTCCATAATGCGTCCTGTCAGGATTCAGCATGATATTCAAGATTAGCGATGCCATAACCAGCAAGATATGACACAAGACAGTATGAATCATTCCGCCAATTTCGAAATTTTTCTTTCGACCCAACCAGGCCTCGAGAGTTTATTGCTAGAGGAAGCCATTGAGAGAGGCTTTCAAAACCCCCAACAAACAGGCGGAGGCGTTACGATTACGGGAGACTGGAATGATGTGTGGAGAGCCAATCTCACTCTGCGCGGTGCCTCTAAGGTACTTGCCCGCATCGGCGAGTTTCGCGCCTTCCATCTGGCGCAGCTTGATAAACGATCTCGTAAGTTCCCGTGGGGAACAACGCTCGTGCCAGGGCAAACTGTAAAAGTTGAGGTCGTCACAAACCGCAAAAGTAAAATTTATCATGCAGGCGCCGCAGTCGAGCGAATTGAGCGAGCCATTCACGAAGAGTTTGGCGCAATGATCGCAGAGAACTTGGAAGCCGCGGACATAGTTATAAAAACTCGTATTGATGATAATAACGTCCGCATTTCCGTGGATACTTCAGGTGTAGGGCTTCACAAGCGCGGCTATAAGCAAGCTATGGGTAAAGCCCCTCTCCGCGAAACGATGGCGGCGCTCGCGCTTCGCGGGTGTGGATTTAATGGAACAGAAACCGTACTCGACCCCATGTGCGGCTCAGGCACATTCCTCATCGAAGCCGCTCAGATTTCCCGTAATCTCATGGCTGGGCAATCTCGTAAATTCGCTTTTGAACGCTTAGCCAGTTTCGATGAGGCGGCGGTGCACCGCATTAAAGAGAATTGGATAAAAAAAGAGAGCACGCTTAAGTTCTATGGGTCGGACCGAAATGTGAATGTCATTGGCTTTTCTAAAGCGAATGCCGAGCGCGCCCGCGTGGCGGATATGTGCGTGTTTAAACCCACTCCCCTTTCAAACATTGTTCGCCCGGAAGGCCCACCTGGCTTGGTCATCACCAACCCGCCCTATGGGGCCCGCATCGGGAAAAAGAGGGATTTATACAGTCTTTATGGCGCATTTGGTGATGTTATGCGTGAAAAATTTAGTGGCTGGCGCATCGGCATGATAACATCAGACTCCCAGCTTGCGGACGCGACAAAGCTACCATGGATGAAGGCTGGACCTCCCATAGCTCATGGGGGCTTAAAGGTACGGCTGTTTCGAACAAAACCGATTTAGCCCCTTTATTTTAGAGCATTTGTGCCTAGGCGTCCATTTGGTCGACCCCAATGATGAACTCAATGAGCTGCTCTTCTTCGGACTTTTCTTCGACCATACGGTCGACCTTGGAAGTCGCTTCAAAGCTGTTAGCCAAAGAACCACCCAAAATGGCCGCGCTATTGGCATCGTCTTCATAGAGGCCAGCCTTATTTGACGGCAGCATCACGGCTTCGGGATCTTGGCTCTCCGCAATTTCTAGAACATTTTCCTTAAACCACTCGGTGAAACGTCCTAAGTCTTGATCTAACATATTTCCCTTATAGTTTAGATTGGCCCGCCAGCGCAATGGACACCCACAGAGAACGCCCTCCAGTTAACTGATGCTCCCTGAGGTATCTCTTAAAAATGCTCCTTAAAAACAGAATTTCGTACTTGCACTACTTTTGGATTGGTGTATTAGCACGCTAACACAGTGAAACAACAATATGACGAATAACTCTCAACCTGATACACGCAAAGATCTCGCCTTGGCTCTCGCCTCCGTTGAATCGGCAGATGAAATGGAGCGCTTTTTAGTGGACCTCTGTACGCCGGCTGAATTACGGGCTTTGGCGGAGCGTTGGCATGTTGCACAAATTCTAGACGCGGGCGAGCAAAGCTATCGAGAAATCAATGCCTTGACGGGTGTCTCAACGACCACTATTGGCCGCGTCGCCCGTTTTCTCAAAGACGAACCTCATCAAGGATACCGCACGGTTTTAGACCGTATGCAAGGACAGTAATATCATGACAGAACGACTTAGAATTGCGCTCCAAAAAAAAGGGCGCTTAGCTGATGACAGCTTTGCATTGTTGAAAAAGTGCGGATTACGATTTGCAATACGGGGTGGCGGTCTATTAGCGCGAGTGAAAAACATGCCAATTGATTTATTACTCGTTCGCGATGACGACATTCCGAGTTTCGTTGCGAATGACGCAGCTGATATTGGCATCGTCGGCGAAAATGTTCTCGTAGAAGAACAACTTGTCGCAAAGACGAAGTTAGACGCAGAAATCACAATGCGATTGGGGTTCTCTAGGTGCAAGCTCTGTCTCGCTGCCTCAGATAGTAGCGGGATACAACAATCCACCGATCTTAATGGCACTCGCATTGCGACGACCTACCCCGGTGTACTTAGCCGTTTTTTGCAGGACCAAGGCATAGATGCCAAATCAGTTGAGATGAAAGGCGCTGTCGAGCTAGCGCCATCCATAGGCATTGCGGAGAGCATTTGCGATCTTGTGTCCTCAGGTGCAACATTAGAAGCGAATGGGTTGACGGCTTTTGAGACCATTCTCGAGAGCGAAGCTGTTCTCATCCAATCAGGGCGTAAGCTATCCTCCGAAAAGCAAGCACTCCTTGATAAGCTCATGCGACGCATTGATGGGGTGATTAAGTCCTCCGAGACGAAATATATTATGCTAAATGCACCTAAGGATAAAGTTGCGGCGATAACCGAACTTTTGCCCGGGTCTGATGCTCCGACGATTATTCCCCTAGCCGGCAGTGATGACTTAGTCGCGCTTCAGGCGGTTTGTACTGAAAATATATTTTGGGAAACACTCGAAGATTTGAAAGCACTCGGAGCACGCGCTATTCTTGTTCTCCCTATTGAAAAAATGATGAGTTGATGAAAACCTTTGTCTGGATAAATATGGATGAAGCTGGGCGAGCAGAAGCGCTGTCTAGACCTGCTGGGCTATCTGACCCCGCCCTCATAGAAGCTGTTAGCAGCATTATGAGGGATGTCAAAACGTCTGGCGACAACGCCGTACTGGACTACACCGCAAAATTTGACGGCGTGAAATTAGATGAATTGCGTGTACCAGAAGCACGGTTAAAAGCGGCGTGGAACGCGCTCCCCGATGACGAAAAAAATGCCATTAATACAGCACGTAAAAACATTAAAAAATTCCACCAGGCCCAACTTCCGAAAGACATAGAAGTCGAAACCACAAAAGGTGTAATTTGTCGCCGTGAAGCGCGTGCAATTGAAACAGCTGGCCTCTATGTTCCGGGCGGAACAGCGCCCTTAGTATCAACACTTCTTATGCTCGCCATCCCCGCAAAAGTTGCGGGCGTTAAGCGGCGCATTGTCGTCACACCCCCCGGAAAAGATGGTGCCATCAATCCCGCTATTCTCGCCGCAGCATATCGCTGTAAGGTTACTGATGTATTTGCTTGCGGGGGAGCTCAAGCCATCGCTGCGCTGGCGTATGGGACTGAAAGTATTCCACGCTGCGACAAAATTTTTGGGCCCGGAAATGCCTATGTTGCAACCGCCAAATCCCTCGCCGCACAAGAGCCTGGAGGTCCGGCAGTTGATATGCCGGCTGGCCCTTCCGAAGCTATGGTCGTCGCAAATGAAGACGCAAATCCTGTTTTTGTTGCCTCCGACTTACTAAGCCAAGCCGAACACGATACACTTGCGCAGGTGGTTTGTATCGCAACGAATAAAGACGTTGCCAAAAACATTGAGGCCGAAATAAAGACTCAGATAGCGACGTTACCACGCAAGGAAATCGCCGCAGAAGCTATGGCGCAATCTCGTATGATTATAGCAGATAGCCGAACCACAGTAGTGGACATCATTAACCGCTACGCCCCTGAACACCTTATTCTTCAGATTAATAAGCCGAAAACCCTAGTGCCAGCAATCCGTAACGCAGGTTCAATTTTCCTAGGTCCTTGGACGCCCGAATCTGTTGGCGACTATGCTAGCGGGACTAATCACACATTGCCGACCTACGGCGCAGCGCGCGCCTATAGCGGAGTGACACTTGAAAGCTTCATAAAATATATCAGCGTACAAAAACTATCCCGCAAAGGATTGGAACGCCTCGGCCCTGCTGTAGAAAAACTCGCAGAGATGGAAGGCCTCGAAGCGCATAGACGCGCGGTTTCACTTAGACTTGAAAGCAAAAAATGATGCCCGCTTGGCCTGAAAACATAGCTCGGAAAGCCATTGTCGACTTCGCGGCCTATTCGGCCCGAGGAGGATCAACAAGTGCCCTACACTTAGACGCCAACGAAAGCCCTTATGCCCCGCCTCCAGTCAGAGGGGCTGAAGGCTATAATCGGTATCCAGAACAGCAACCCCCTGCTCTCCTTCAACGACTCTCAGCTCTATACGGCACAACACCGGACCGCTTAATGGTTGGACGTGGCGCCGATGAGGCGATTGAGGTATTGCTCCGAACTTTTTGCGAAGATCGCCAAGATAACATTCTCATCTGCTCTCCGACATTTGGTTACTACAAAACATGCGCGCAAATTCAGGGCGCGGGCATCATCGACGTTCCATTAACCGAGACCTATCAGTGGGATACGACCAAAATACTAGAAACAGCGAAATCCGCAAAGAACCTCAAAGTCATTTTTCTTTGCACACCAAACAATCCGACAGGCACCATAATTCAAGATGATCTCGTTGAGCAGTTGTGTCAGCTGTGCCCTAATACCCTCATCGCTATTGATGAGGCGTATGAGGAGTTTTCATCCGCGCAAAGCTACATTTCAAAAACGCAGACGTTCCAGAACTTAATCGTTATGCGCACGCTCTCCAAAGCCTATGCCCTAGCGGGCGTTCGCGGAGGCGTTGCCATTGCAGATCCACGCATAATTCGCCTGATGTTAAAGGTTTTACCGCCTTACCCGATTGCTCGCCCTGTGGAGGATGCCATATTAGCTGCCTTGTCTCCCGCGGCAATGAGCACGCATGCGGCAAGGCTTGATGAGTGGCTGGCCGAACGAGAGCGAATGTTCACTGAACTACAAAAATCCCCATTTATTGAAAAGGTTTGGCCGTCCGAAGCTAACTTCCTTCTGATAGATGTAAGAGATGATCAAAATTTGATGCGGGAGCTTTCTCGTCGACAAGTCAAAATTCGCGATTACCGCTCCACCACAGGCCATATGCGTATTTCAATTGGTTCACCCGAAGAAAACAGTATTGCTCTTCAAGCTTTTGGGGTTAGCGTAGAGGAAAAGCGCCCCGACCGTATCGGCGAAATTCACAGGAAGACCAAAGAAACGGACATTTCTGTTCGCGTTAATCTTGATGATGCCACCACTATTAAAACGGATACAGGTATAGGGTTTTATGACCATATGCTGGAGAGCCTGGCAAAGCACGGAAATTTTGGTCTCATTTTAACGTGTAAGGGCGATCTTGAAATTGACGCGCACCATACGGTTGAGGACTGCGCGCTTGCCTTGGGCGCCGCCCTTAAAGAAGCACTAGGCGATAAAGCCGGGATCGGCCGTTTTGGCTTTGTCATGCCTATGGACGAAACGCAGGCGCGCGTGGCGATTGACCTCTCGGGCCGCGCTGCCATGACATTTAAAGGTGATTTTCCAACAGACCATGTTGGTGAATTCCCCGCCGAAATGTGTCCGCATGTTTTTGAAAGCCTCGCGCAAACATTGGGCGCCGCTATTCAAATCGATGTTGAAGGTGAGAATACTCACCACATGATTGAAGCGAGTTTTAAGGGTGTCGCACGCGCATTACGCCCGGCTTTGGCCCGCAGTGGGACAGATATCGCCTCAACAAAAGGTGTGATTTGATGTCTCTGATTATTGTCGATACCGGAGTGGCGAATCTGTCATCCGTCAAGTTCGCTTTTGATCGGCTTGGCGTCTCCGCGATTATTTCAGATGATGCGGACGTAATAAGCAAAGCTACCCGCATTATCTTACCGGGTGTTGGCGCGGCCCCATTTGCCATGAAGGCCATAAATACTAAAGGTCTCACCCCTGTCTTGCGGAGTTTAACGCAACCCGTCATGGGGATTTGTCTTGGAATGCAGCTGATATTTGAATCACTAGAAGAAGGTGGGACGCAAACCCAAGGGCTTGGTCTTGTTCCTGGAAAAATTTCAGCGCTCGACACTAAGGGGCAGCCGTCCCCACATATGGGATGGAACACACTCACCAAGACAAATGATGATCCATTACTCGAAGGCATAAATGATAATGATTATGCCTATTTCGTGCACAGCTTTGCTGCGCCAGTTTCTGATATTACCCTGGCGTCGTCAGAATACGGTTCAAAATTCTCAGCTATTGTGCGCCATAAGAACGTTTATGGCTGCCAATTTCACCCTGAACGTTCCAGTATTGTCGGCGCAAAAATACTCGAAAATTTTCTGAAAGTACCTGCATGATTTATCCCGCAATAGACCTAATGGATGGCGGTTGTGTCCGTTTATTCAAAGGCGATTTCAATCAACGCACGGATTACGCGATTTCTCCTCTGGAGGTTGCTAAAGGCTACGCTGCGGCTGGAGCAGAATGGATGCATATTGTAGATCTGGACGGCGCAAAACATGGCAACACAGAGCAAGCAGAACTCATAATGGAAATCGCACGCGAAAGCGGCCTAAAGGTCCAAACCGGCGGCGGCCTTCGAGAGCTTTCCCAAATCCAGACTCTACTCAATGGCGGTGTAAATCGCGCTGTCATTGGGTCCCTCGCCGTAACTAATCCACAAATGGTCAAATTCTGGATTTCCGAAGTCGGACGAGAACATATATGTGTCGCCCTAGACGTAAATATTGGCGAGGATGGAGAGCCATACCCTGCGACACGCGGTTGGACCGAAGCGGGCAATCGCACGCTATGGCACGTCCTTGATGATTACATGGGAACAGGTTTAAATACCATTCTCGTTACGGATATTGGACGCGATGGTGTCGAAGGCGGATCAAACATTGCGCTCTACAAAAAAATCATGGCCGATTATCCAACGCTGAACCTAATCACCTCAGGCGGTGTCGGGACCTTAGAGCACGTGTCTGAATTAAAGGCCCTAAATCCCTACGGCGTGATTATTGGTAAAGCCCTCTATGAAGAGCGCTTTACCTTAGAAGAGGCAATCGCGTGCTAGCCAGACGAATAATCCCTTGCCTCGATGTACGTGATGGACGTGTGGTGAAAGGCGTGCAATTTCGCAATCACGAAGATGTCGGCGGCATTGTTGACCTCGCCTTACGCTATGCCAATGAAGGCGCCGATGAACTCGTCTTCTACGACATTACCGCGTCTGTCGACGACCGTACCGTCAGCCCTGATTGGGTCAGCAAAGTATCGCGCTCTATCGATATTCCTTTTTGTGTTGCCGGGGGCATCAAATCTGTTGCAGCTGCCGGAGCAAGGCTCGCGTCTGGAGCTGATAAAATTAGCATTAATTCGCCAGCGCTTGCCCGTCCGGACCTTATCAACGAACTCTGCGATGCCTATGGCCGCCAATGCGTCGTGGTTGGCATTGATACGTTTGAAGAGAATGGCTCCTATCGCGTAAAGTCTCACACAGGTGACCCTGATAAAACGCGCGAAACCGGACGTAAGACTCTGGAATGGGTGGAAGAAGCAGCTCTACGCGGGGCGGGCGAAATAGTTTTGAACTGCATGAATCAAGATGGCGTTAGGAAAGGATATGATATCAAACAGTTATCCAAAGTTCGTGAAGTTTGCTCTGTGCCGCTTATTGCTTCTGGCGGAGCTGGCGCGACTGAGCATTTTGAAGATGTGTTTAAGCAGGCCAATGTTGATGGCGCTTTGGCCGCTAGCGTTTTTCACAAGTCAGTTATAGCCATTCCTGACCTAAAGGCAGATTTAAAAGCACGCGGAATTGAGATGCGATTATGAAAATAAATTTTGAGAAAGGCAACGGCCTTGTCCCAACGATTGTGCAAGATGCAAATACGGAACAAGTCTTGATGCTGGGGTATATGAATGAAGAGTCCCTCGCAAAATCGCAAAAATCAGGCCTTGTCACATTTTACAGTCGATCCCGTCAGGAGCTTTGGACCAAAGGCGAAACAAGTGGCAACACGCTGAATCTTAAATCGATTACAGTTGATTGCGACAACGACACGCTCCTTGTTCGCGCAGTTCCCACAGGCCCGACTTGCCATAACGGAACAGTTAGCTGTTTTGGCGAGGGCGGCCCTCAAGGTTTAGGCTTTTTGAAATATCTCGAGGACCTTATTGAGGCCCGTAAAAATGCGGATTCTGACAGCAGTTATACCGCCTCCCTTCTCCAGGGCCCCTTGCGCCGCGCCGCGCAAAAAGTGGGAGAAGAAGGCGTGGAAACGGCCCTCGCCGCGGTCGCTGAGACCGAGGAGAAGCTTATCAGCGAAGCCGCGGATTTAGTTTATCACCTATTGGTATTACTCGCCGCCAAAAACGTAAAGTTTGAGAGCATTTTAGAGGAGCTTAAAGGGCGCCATAAATGAGAACGGCTTTGTTCTTCATTGCCTGTCTACTTTCAACGGACCAGAGCTTAGCACAGAATTACTCTCACAGCTATGAACACTTTTTTGGAAAAGAAGACCGAATTGGGCTTTACTCCGAGGCGGCTAGAGCCAAATTCTCGCTAAGCACACTACACGAAATACAAAAGAACACCCTGCTGATTGAATGCGGTTCGAGCGGAAAGCCTGCAACAGCATTTATTGCGAAAACCCAAAACGGACCGCGTATTATCTCAGCGGCGCATAATTTAATGATGGCGAAACATAAGGGGAGTGACTGTAAGCTTGGAAAAACATCATTACCTCAAGGACGAACGTCAAAATACTTTAAAGATGACAGCACCCTGGACGACGCCGCCCACGATATTGCGAAGTGGCCAAATGTGACGAATCATCAGGGATTTGAAATCTGCGAATCTATAAACACATCTTCCAATTTCATCCTTGCCCAGTCTTTAGATGGTAGTGGACGACTTGGATTATCACCTCAGTGCAGGGTCTCTTCGATAGATGGCAATCTCATCACCACGACCTGCCGTGGACATTATAAAGCATCTGGTGCACCGTTATTAGCCATAAGTCATACGACCGTCTGCGTAGCGGGTGTCTTCAATGCTCACAGCGGCAAGCGCATGGGGTATGAAAGCTACGCCGCGCGCTTAAGCCCCTAAAACACCTCAAATGTTTTCTTCTCAGGCACCTGCACCCACTTGCCATCGATATAATGGATTCCACATTCTGTTTTGTTGTGGTTTCTCCAACGACCTGCACGCGGATCTTCGCCTTCTGCTACGCGCGTGGTGCATGGCTGACACCCCACAGAGAGATAACCTAGATTGAACATCGGATGTGGTTCCAGATCATGTTTTCGAATATAGGCTGTTACATCTTTCGCGTTCCAATACGCTAATGGATTGACCTTCGCCATGCGTCCACCAAGCTCTAAAATAGGCATATTTGCGCGATCGGGCGTTTGGTAGCGTTTCCGCCCTGTAATCCGCGCGTCATATGCAGATATCACTTTATCAAGCGGACGTACTTTGCGAAGATCACAACAAGCATCTGGCACTGTTTCATGAAGTGTACCCGCTGGGTCCTCCGCCTTTAATTCAGCTGCATCAGGTGTGATGGATTGGAAATTAGTTAAGCCAAAATCCTCTATCAATAAGTCTCTATAGGCGAGAGTTTCGCGAAAATGCTTACCCGTATCCAAGAAAATGACCGGCAAATTCTTATCTATCTTGGATACCATATGAAGCAATACGGCGGAATCAGCGCCAAGAGATGACACAAGAGCAATCTTGCCCGAATAGGCATCAATCGCTTTTCGGAGAGCCATCTCCGCGGAATATCCGAAATAAGGATCTTCGGCCTTTTGCGCTCCGACGGATGTTTGGCGCGCGTCGAAAACTGATAGTGCAGGCCCTTGCTTAAACGCATATCCACGTTGATAGGTCAGGCTGAACGCATCCATAGCATTAAACCAATCGCTCTCTGATTGGCGGCTATAGGTACCCTCATCAACTTTGACAGCGTCAAACCCACATTGAAGTATAAATGAGTACTGGTCAGGAATTAAGGGCCCTTCTGCGATCAAAAGCCCCTTATATGCGTATTTTTTGCGAAGTTCCCGGGCGATAGAAAAGCCGCGACCATCCGCAAAGTTAGGGAATTCTACAATAATCGTTTTTACATTCGGCAAACGCAGTTTGATCGTTTCTAAGTCAACATCATTTGGCAAACGAACCTCGTCACCGCTATTAGAGCTCAAAAAGCTTTCAAGCTCTGGTAGATTTGAGAAACCCTCCGCAGACTCGATATGCCCATCTTTAATCAAAACATCATTAAGCGGCATAAAGCGCCTCCTTGAATGGGGCCATACCCAATCGTTTAAAACTGTCGATGAAGCGCTCATCTTCCGCACGCACGTCAATATAGTAATCCACCAAGCGCTCGATCGCATCGACGAGTTCTTCTTGACTAAAACCGGGCCCCGTCACTTTGCCTACGGCGGCATTTTCAGATGAGTCTCCGCCAAGCTTGACCTGGTAAAACTCCACACCTGCCTTCTCGAGACCGAGTATACCGATATGGCCAACATGGTGATGCCCACACGCGTTAATACAGCCAGAAATTTTTATCTGCATTTCTCCAATAGCTCGTTGACGGGCGGGATCAGAAAAACGCTGAGCGATGGCTTGAGACACAGGGATTGACCGAGCCGTCGCCAAAGCGCAAAAATCCATTCCAGGACAGCAAATAATATCAGTGATAAGTCCGATATTTCCGGCATGGAGCTTAGCCTCTTTCAGCTTTTCGAAAAGCGAATAAAGATCAGACTTTTTCACATGCGGGAGAACAATGTTTTGTTGATGGGTTGTTCGAATTTCACCGAATGAATAGGCCTCAGCCATATCAGCCACAGCTCGCATTTGGTCAGCGGTAATATCGCCAGGAGCAAGGTCTGTTGGTTTAAGAGACACATTCACAATGCTATAACCTGGAACTTTATGTTCTGCTAAATTGTTACCAGCCCAATCGGCAAAGTCTTTCTCGGAAATCAGCTTTGCCTGGAATGCATCACAGTGTTCTGGCAAATTTTCAAAATCGGGTGGCGCGAAATAGCTGCTGATACGCTCTACTTCCTGTGCAGAAACGGCAATATCGAGAGGCTCAAGAGCCTCATACTCAGCTTCAACCATTTCTCGGAACGCATCAATGCCCGTTTCTGTTACAAGAATTTTTATGCGTGCCTTATATTTGTTATCCCTACGGCCATAACGGTTATATACACGGAGCGTTGCCTCAAGATAAGGCAAAAGCTCTTCGCGCGGCAGGAACGCCCGTAATGTTTGCCCAATAATAGGTGTTCGGCCCAAACCTCCCCCAACGATGATGTGATAACCCACCTCACCTTTCTCATTCGCAGTGACCTCAATCCCGATGTCATGAGCCCGAATAACAGCCCTATCCGTCTTCGACGCGACGACCGCTATCTTGAACTTCCGTGGTAAGAAAGCAAACTCAGGATGAAGTGTTGACCATTGCCTCAAAAGCTCAGCCGTCGGGCGGGGGTCCTCAATCTCTTCAGCGGTCGCCCCTGCATAGGGGTCTGATGTAACGTTGCGAATACAGTTACCAGATGTCTGAAATCCATGCATTTCAACATCTGCTAGATCTTGCAGCAGATCAGGAACATGTGTGAGTTCTGGCCAGTTAAACTGAAAATTTTGACGCGTTGTCACATGGCCATATCCGCGGTCATATTTATCGGCGATCATACCTAGCTGCCGCATCTGCTTTGAAGACAAAGTTCCATAAGGCACCGCCACACGCATCATATAAGCATGTAGTTGAAGATAGAGACCATTCTGAAGCCTCAGGGGTCTAAATTGTTCTTCCGTGATAGCGCCGGAAAGGCGGCGCTCTACCTGCCCGCGAAATTGCTTCACACGGCTTTGGACGACCTCATGGTCGAATTCGTCATAACGATACATTTACTTGGCTTTCTTAGCGTTCAATCCGAGTTCCTCGGCTGTGTCATAGCTAGGCCCTTTGACACGAAATTTTTCTCTATAGCGAACAGGTAAGCCGCTATCTGGTTCGATATCGATGAAGTAAACCCCTACAACAAGATTTTCATTAGCATCGGCGTCGCCTTTGGCTCGCATTTTTTCAATATGATTCTCATCTTCGGTTTTAAAGGCGTCGCCAAAATCCCGAGACCATTCCATATTTGCATCCAGCCAAACACTGGCACCCCCTCGCAGCTCGTTTGCCGTCAAGGACTGTGGGCCTTTGCCCTTGTGTTTTGCTGTACTCATGAAAAGTTCCTTTTGGGACTGGGTTCGGAGGTATCTTTAACGTCTGCGACCGAGCGCGGCTCATACCCTAAAAGCAATATAGCGGGACCAATAATGCCGTTAAGTTTGATATCTTCCGAAAGACGCCCCAATGTTGTTGCGATAATTATTTGATCGTCCCGAGACGCGTTTTCAATGACGCTTACGGGCAAATTATTGTCTGCACCGTGCATTAAAAGCCGCCCTTGAATAAATCCCGAAGCGCCCACGCCCATATATACCGCTGCTCGAGTTCCCTTTTCAGCTAAGCTCTTCCAATCATGCTCAGCGAATCCCTTAGCATCATGCCCGGTAAGAAAAGACACGGCCTTATTGTGCCCTCTAGTTGTTAAAGAAGCACCGATTTCTGCGGCAGCGGAAGCCGCCGAAGTAATACCTGGCACGATATCATAGCCAACTGAAGCCCCCTCTAGCGCATCTATTTCTTCATCTGCGCGCCCGAAAATTAGTGGGTCTCCACTTTTGAGACGGACAACCATCAGGCCTTGTAGAGCTTTTTCAACGATGATGGTGTTGATTTCACCTTGCGGCGTAGATTTTCCACCAGGTTCCTTGCCTACATAAATATATTCCGCTTCGCGGCGGCCAAAATCGAGAACACCTTTGCTCACAAGGCGGTCATAGACAATTACATCTGCACTATGGAGTTTTTGCCTCGCAGCCAGGGTCAGCAAATCAGGGTCACCGGGCCCTGACCCGACGAGGGAGACATGACCAATTTTGTTTTTTGTCGTCCCAGCCATCTTATCATCAACGCGTGCCGTAAGCTCATCTCCGGAAACGCGCAATTGGCTTATCAGGTCTTTACCGTCAAATATCTCGGCCCAAAAAAGCTGCCTTGCTGAGAGCGACGGAATAGAAGCCTTAACTTTGGTTCTTAATTCATTGATTGTGATGGCAAGTTTACCCAATCCAGATGGCAACCGTGCTTCTAAATCTGTTTTAACAGCGCGCGCAAGGCTTGGACTTGTTCCCTCGGTCCCAATAGAAACGATCACGGGACTACGATCAACTAAAGCCGGCGTTATAAAATCGCAGGCGTCTTTTTGATCAGCAGCATTGACAAGCAATCCCTTTGATCTCGCCAACTCTGCAATTTTAGCATTAAACTCGTCATCCTCCGTCGCCACGTAGACGAGACGTACGCCAATAAGGTCCGACATCTCAAAGTCTCGATCCTCCCACGATATCAATCCGCTATCCACCCAGAGTTTGATTTCAGGATTTATTGTTGGCGCTATCAATACCAATTGCGCTTCTGTTTTAATAAGCGTACGTAGTTTGGCCTCAGCGGCACCTTCGCCGCCGACCACAAGGATTCGCGCATTATTTGTGTCGATATGTACGGGCAAATATCGCATTTTTGGCCTAAGTCGCTGTTCTCTTGATTTGCTTGAGTGTTCTATATATAGAACAAGTGAGCATTATACCAGACCCCTAGTATAAAATATTTGTGAGACTATGGCCCGACAAAAAAGACAACCCTGCGCCGAGACTGATGCCTTAGCAGAAAAACTAGGCAAAACAATTCAGCGATTGCGAACTGCCGATAAGATGTCGCTAGGAGATTTGTCGGAGAGTTCAGGCGTGGCAAAATCAATGATTTCTCAGATTGAGAAGAACGAAGCAAATCCATCTCTTGCGACTTTATCTCGTCTGAGTCAGGCGCTGGGAACAAGCGTCCAGGCAATGGTAGCAAGCGGAAGTGACGGCTCTGCACTGGTCCAGAAAACTGGTGTTCAGGACACTCCTCTTCTCCGAAGTGAAGATGGCCTGTGCGAGCTTCGTATAATCGGCTCAATGGATACTATACAATGGGTCCAATGGTACGATTTTAGAGCGAATGCTGGCGGCGTTCTTGAAAGTTCACCTCACCCAGAGGGCTCAATCGAAAACCTGACAATATTAACAGGTGAAGTTGCCGTAGAAGTTGATGGCGAACGATGGACCGCGAAAACTGGTGAAACGCTCCGCTACAAGGCGGATAAGCCCCATAGCATCACCAATATCGGAGGAACACCCGTTCACGCCACAATGGTCAATATTTTAGCCCATGCAGTCCGAGTTGTAAGCTAATCACTTGCAAATTAAGCCCTATTCGCTAATGAGCGCGTCATGAATTACCACTCTCACTCCGACCCCAAAGTTACTGCCCGTTTTGGTGATGCATTACTGGCTAGCCTCGCCCCGAATGGCGGCCTCTGGATGCCAGATAAAATCCCCAGTTTCACACCGGAAGAGACAGCAAAAATGGGGGCGATGAGCTTTGCAGATTGCTCGGCCGCTCTGGCGCGCCATTTTGTCGACGACCGCTTCAGGGCAGAAGATTTAACGGAAATTTGCAGAGACGCCTATAATTTCCCCGTCCCGCTTAAAACCCTTCATGGAGGAACTCTGGATGCGGCAACACCAGAGATCGCGGACGAATACATATTAGAACTTTTCCATGGCCCGACCCTCGCTTTTAAAGATTTCGCAGCTCGTTTTATGGGCCGTGCCGCCAGTCATTTGATGAAAAGCTCTGGCGACAAACGAACCATCTTGGTGGCGACATCGGGAGATACAGGCGGAGCTATTGGCGACGCTTTTCTTAACCAAGAAGGCATAAACGTTTTCATCCTTTTCCCAAAAGGCGGAGTGAGCAAAATACAGGAGCAACAGCTCTGCACCATGGGCGGAAAAGACAGCAATGTAAGAGCCATTTCAATCGATGGTACATTTGATGACTGCCAACAGCTCGTTAAAGACGCTTTCGCAAACGAGCAGATGACAAAAACCTTCTCCCTCATGTCGGCAAATTCAATAAATGTTGGCCGAGTTATCCCGCAAAGTTTTTATTATTTCTGGACGAGCCTCCAGATCAAAGCAGCCCATCCTGGGCTACCAATCGTATATTCCATTCCTTCAGGAAATCTGGGCAATTTGACCGGCGGCCTGATAGCGAAGCAGATGGGGGCTCCGATCGAGCGCTTCGTTGTAGGCAATAATAGCAATGATCCATTTATCGATTACTTGAAAACTGGCAAATACACACCTCGCCCATCCATACCTACGCTCTCAAATGCAATGGATATTGGCCGCCCGAATAACTTTCCACGCATCCTCGATTTGCACAATAATGATTATGACGCAGTATCAAAGGTTTGCTGGGGCGCCTCCTTCTCTGATGAGGCCACTGAGCGTCATATGCGCAGAGTGTTCACGGAAACCGGATATGTCATGTGCCCCCACACAGCGGTAGGGCATCTTGCAATGGAAGCGTTTTCGAAGGACGTAGATCGAGATTTCATCAAGGTCACTGTGGGGACAGCACATCCTGCAAAGTTTGCGGATAGCGTTGAACGTATCATACACGAGGACCTTCCCCTCCCAAAACCGCTCGCTGCCATTATGCGAAAATCGAAGCGTGTTCACGTCATGCCCCCTCAGCTATCGGCATTAGCAGACTATTTGGCACTGTTTGCCTGATGGAACTCTCCCGCGCAGAATTTGAAGCGCGTTATGCGTCTGGCACCTTGAAAGTCGCCTTTATTGGCATGTCCAATATCGGAAAAAGCTACACAGCGATGCGCCTGGCCACAAAGTATGACTTCAGCCTTATCGAAGTTGATAAAATCATTTGGGAAAATTTAGGCCATGACAGCATGGACGCCTTTGCGGAGTGGCAAGGGCACCCTTACACTGACGGATATGCGGATCGCGAAAAGCATTCGATCGCACTCGAAACGGAAGCGACTCGCAAAGCCCTGACTTCCGTTGATCACAATCCAATGATAGATACGACCGGAAGCGTCATTTACACAGATGATGATGTCCTAAATGAGCTGCGAAAAAATTACTACATCGTGTATATCGAAGCGATGGAAGAACATCTTGAGCTTCTTAAAGCCCAATATTTCAAGCACCCGAAACCGCTAATATGGAACGGGCATTATAAAAATCTTCCAGGAAAGACAGAATCAGAAAGCATCTTGGAGTGCTACCCCAATCTCCTGGCTTCTCGTGGTAAGGCCTATGCTGCGAATGCAGACGTCACATTACCTTCTACGATGATCCTTAACCCAAAAATTAACATCGAAGATATATTTGAGAGCTTAAAGCCAACCGCCTAATAATTGCTCTTTAGCGATCTCTGTTAAAAAGTCTAAATGCTCTGGGTCATCATTCAAGCAGGGAACCGCGGTAAACTTTTCACCGCCATGTTCCTCAAATGTTTCGTGAGCTTCAAGGGCAATTTCTTCGAGTGTTTCCAGACAATCTGCCGAAAACCCCGGCATCATAACGGCCACTTTCTTCATGCCTTCCTCAGGCAAGCCCTCGAGTGTTTTATCCGTGTAAGGCTGCAGCCAAGCTTTGGGGCCGAATCTGGATTGGAAGGTGGCCCGCATATCTGCGTGGCTCATTTTTAAGTGAGACCGCAATAGGTCGGTCGTATGAATGCATTCGGCTTGATAAGGGTCGCCTTTATCAACATAGCTTTGCGGCAGCCCATGATATGAAGTTAGAACGACATCGGGTGTCCAATCCAGCGTATCAAGATGAGCCTTCAGGCTATTACCTAGCGCTTTAATGTAACGAGGGTCATCATGATAATCGCGCAGAAAACGAAGTTCAGGAACATCCATGCGCTTCATAAGGGCCTTCGCCACACCATCATAAACCGACGCGGTCGTGGCGCCGGCAAATTGTGGGTACATCGGCAAAACAGCTATACGCTTGCACCCTTTCTTTTTTAGGGCATCTAAAGCATCCCCAATAGAAGGGTTTCCGTAGCGCATGGCAATATCCACATGAACGTCTTCGCCAAGACGCTCGGCCACGCCGGCCGCTTGAGCGCGCGTAATAGCTACGAGCGGCGCCTCCGCCCCCTCTTCGCCCCACACCTTTGCATAAGCCCTAGCAGACTTTGCCGGACGAACACGCAGAATGATTCCGTGCAAAATTGGGCACCATATCCAGCGACTCGTATCAATCACACGCTTGTCATGAAGGAATTGAAAAAGGTATTTTCGCACCGCCTTGGGTGTAGGCGCATCAGGCGACCCTAGATTTACCAAAAGTAAGCCCGGTTTATCAGTCATTTCGTGTCCTTTTTGCCATAGCGCAATAAAATTCGACTCGTTCCCTGCGGAGTTTTCTTGACCACGCAATAGGAGTGATTACGAATAGAACATACCTTGGGGATTGAATAGAAAATAAGAGGACCACATGCGCAAAATTTTACTCTCTGCTGCAAGCTTCGCTGCACTTAGTCTCATGGCATGCCAAGCCGAGACAGCTGAGCCCGTACCTGCCCCAAATATCGAGGTAGAAAAACCAACTAAAACGGTTGAAACACTCACCGCTGCCGCCAATGCCGGCACTGAAAACGGACCTCCCACTATTCAGGAGGCTAAAGAGTTTTTGGAGCAAGCAGAAAAAGATATTGTTGAGCTGAGAGGGTATGCCGCAAAGGTCTATTGGATCCAGGCTAACTTTATCACCCAAGACACAAACGCCCTTGCCGCCATGGCAGGTGCACAAGGCGCAAAGCTCTCAACTCGCCTGGCAAATGAAGCAAAGCGTTTTAACGACCTTTCCTTACCTACCGACATGCGTCGTAAGATGGATGGTCTGAAACGCGGCAGCAATTTCCCCGCTCCGGAAAAAGAAGGCGCAGCCGAGGAACTCGCTGAGATCATGACCGGGCTTGAAGCGGCTTACGGCACGGGCAAATTTGAGCATAATGGTAAGACCATCAATCTTGGTCAGGCCTCTGATATTATCGCCTCCTCACGTGATCCAGAAGAGCTTCAGGCTGTTTGGGAGGGTTGGCGCACTATTTCTCCGCCTATGAGCGGCAACTATTCCAAAATGGTCAAGATTGTAAATGAAGGGTCCCGCGAACTCGGTTACGAAGATACGGGCGCGCTTTGGCGTGGCGGTTATGACATGGATGGTGAAGCTTTTATCAAAGAAGCTGACCGCCTTTGGGGGCAAGTCAAACCGCTCTATGATCAGCTACATTGTAATACACGCGCGGCCTTGAATGAGAAATATGGAGATGAGGTTCAACCTGCCAATGCGCCAATACGGGCCGATCTATTGGGTAATATGTGGGGCCAAAGCTGGGGCAACATCTATGACATGGTCGCCCCTAAAGGTGGCGGCGAAGGCGTAGACGTTACCGCGCTCCTTTTAGAAAAAGGTTATGACCAAAAGAAAATGGTCGAGGTGGCCGAAACCTTTTTCACATCTCTGGGGTTTGAACCGCTACCTGAGACTTTCTGGGAACGTTCGCTAATCACAAAGCCGGCTGACAGAGAGGTTGTTTGTCATGCATCGGCATGGGATTTAGATGACCGAGACGATATCCGCATCAAGATGTGTACTAAAATAAACGGCGAAGACTTTGTGACTGTTCATCATGAGCTTGGTCATAACTTTTATCAGCGCGCTTATAAGGACCAACCCGTGTTCTATAAAGATGGGGCGAATGACGGGTTCCACGAAGCTATTGGGGACATGATTGCACTATCAATTACCCCGGAGTACCTTGTAAAAATTGGACTCCTCAATGAGGAAGATGTACCAGGCGCTGATGCCGACTTAGCGCTTCTTATGCGTCAAGCCATGGACAAAGTCGCCTTCTTGCCGTTCGGCCTTATGGTTGATCAGTGGAGATGGAAAGTATTCTCTGGGGAGTACAGTCCTAGCGAATATAATTCAGGCTGGTGGGAGCTCCGCGAGAAATATCAGGGCTTACGTCACCCAGGAGAAACACGCCCTGGCGATGCATTTGACCCTGGCGCAAAGTTCCATATTCCCGGCAACACACCCTATATGCGCTACTTCCTAGCCCATATCCTGCAATTTCAGTTCCATAAAGCCGCGTGTGACATGGCAGGATTTGAGGGCCCGCTCCACCAATGTTCAATATATGAAAACGAAGAAGTTGGGCGACGCTTTAATGCAATGATGGAAATGGGCTCTTCGAAGCCTTGGCCAGACGCTCTAGAGGCCTTTACTGGTACGCGTGATATGGACGGCTCCGCTATTCTTGAATATTTCGCTCCGCTAATGAGCTATTTAGAAGAGCAAAATAAAGACCGCTCATGCGGATGGGATAATCCTTCCAAGTAGGTCTAATTCCAGCTTCAGATTATCCAAGCCCGTAGGTGTAATTACCCGCGGGCTTTTTTATCATGGTTAACGCCTCGGAAAGGAATCTGCGCATATTGATAAGATATGGCTACGCAAAACGAAATTTCTGCTCTCAAAGCTCACCCTTCAAAACAAACCGTTTTGATAGCAACGGATAACCTTCATGAATCCAGCTATATCGGAACTGCATTAGAAAATCAGGGATACCATGTACAATTCTGCGAATTTGACGGACGGACGCTAAAGGGAACCCCTGTCCTCGCTCCAAATGCCGTATTGTTTGTCTTTTCTGACTATATCGAAAAAACTCCCACAATAATAACGGCTCTGAAAAAGCACTTCGCTCCCAAAGATATCCCTTTCATTGGCGCTCTGACTCGCCAAGGAAACATCGACACCACAGCATTTGATAGCGTCATCTTCCCGCCGGCACATATTACCCAAGTCGCCAATCGGGTAAGCTCCATGATTCGTTTGGGCCAGATGGAGCGCGAAATCATTCGCCGCGTTGATACCCTTCGTGAAGACTTTGATATAGATTACACGCTGTCGGATGAAGCTCTTCGCAATCCCTTCCGGATTCTGTTTATCGGCAAAGCATCACCGGACTTCATGGTCATCATTAATGCGCTCCAGAAAAAAAATGTAGAGGTCGTCGCGGCGTTTACTTCATTTAGCGCTTTCGACTTCCTTCATGAGCGCACCTTTGATGCTGTTGTGATGAACGCTCTTGATCAGTCGGAGCCGGCCTTGACCATCTCCGAAACAATGCGCCGCAACGCAAAACTATTCCACGTCCCCACTCTATTTTTGGTAAACCCCGAAAACTTTAGAGATCATGATTTAGCTTACCAAAAAGGCGCAAGGGATATCATTTCTTCGCGTTCAGATACAGAAGAAATAAGTGGCCGGATCTTAGAGCTCGCAAATTATCACCGGATACATAGTCAATTGAAACGAGAGTTTGGCAGTGTTGGCGGCACTGAGTGCTTGGATGCTGAAACAGGTGTTTTCAATAAGACTTTCTTCACCGCTCATATGCGTAGAATTTGTGAGGCAATGCGCCTTACGAATGAACCACTTTCGCTGATGGGAATACGCCTTAGGCCGAATTCTTCATTTGAGGTGCCAGCCCCAAAAATAAATGAAGCATTCTCACAGGTGGGAACAATGCTGAAGAGTCTCGTACGCATGCAAGACGTTACAGCTCGGCTGGATCATGATGTCTTTATGATTGCCTTCCCAGGACACGACCGTGTTTCCCTCGCCCCTGTGCTGGGAAGAATCTCAGGCATTGTAGATTGCGCCGCCTTTGAATCTGGCGACTCTGACAAAGGCGCATTCACCATCTCGCTCGAGACGGTGATTGTCGAACAAATGGAACACGACGAAAGTAGCGACCTGTTAATTGATACGGCGATTTCAGAACTCACGGGTGAGCCAGCATTCTCCAGCAAAAAAACGGCCTAAATATTGGCAATTAAGGCTTTTACAGCCCGCTCTGTCGCTTTTAAGCGCGGCACTGGCTTTTCAAAATTACCTTTCACCAGGATAGATTGATCAGGTCGTAAGCGCCAACCAGAGTTTCGAGTAATCGCATTCATAATGATTGAGGGATCTGAAATATCTTTATGGCGCATATTCATAACGATGCCCATCGGCCCGGCATCCACCTTCTCAACATGAGAAAGTCTACACATGCGCTTGATTTTCATTACTTTTAGTAACGATTCAACCTCTTCAGGCAGCTTTCCGAAACGATCTATCAACTCAGCGGCTAAAGCATCACCTGCTTCATCATCTTCAATTTCGGAGATTCGGCGGTACGTAGCCAATCTCAAGTTCAGATCCTGAATGTAACTTTCGGGTATCAGAATAGCGACACCAACATTAACTTGCGGGGACCAACTTTGATCTTTCAAGCTATCATCATTTCTTAGTTCTGCCACCGCTTCTTCAAGCATATGTTGATAGAGCTCCACACCCAAATCTTTGATGTGGCCTGATTGCTCCTCACCCAATGGGTTACCCCCGCCGCGCATATCAAGATCATGACTAGCCAATGTGAATCCAGCCCCTAATGTATCGAGGGATTGCAGAATCTTAAGCCGCTGCTGCGCTCCCTGTGTTGCCATATGTGCTTCTGGCATAGTGAGGTAAGCGTAAGCCCTGACTTTGGAGCGACCCACCCTGCCCCGCATTTGATATAGTTGCGCCAATCCAAATCGGTCCGCACGATAAACAATCATTGTATTTGCGGACGGTATATCAATCCCGCTTTCAATAATGGAGGTCGAAATAAGAACGTCATATTGGCCATCGTAAAATGCCGTCATAATTTCTTCGAGCGCGCCGGGTGCCATCTGGCCATGCGCTATGACGTATTTTACTTCGGGCACCGACTCGCGCATGAATTCCTCAATACGAGGAATATCGGCAATCCTTGGCGCGACAAAGAAAGACTGGCCGCCGCGATAACGCTCGCGCAAAATCGCCTTTCGTATTGAGACCTCATCAAACGGCGAAATATAGGTTCTTACCGCGAGGCGGTCCACTGGCGGCGTCGCAATAAGCGACAAGTCCCGAATACCCGAGAGAGCCATTTGCAGCGTACGCGGAATTGGCGTGGCTGTTAAAGTCAGTACATGCATATCAGCCCGCAAAGATTTTAATCGCTCTTTGTGCTGCACGCCAAAGCGTTGTTCTTCATCAACGATGATCATCCCGAGGTCAGAAAACTCAATACTTTTAGCAAGCAAAGCGTGCGTACCGACCACGATTTCACACTGACCTTTCGCAAGCTCTTCTTTAGTAGACTTAGCCTGCTTAGCACTTACCAGGCGAGAGAGTTGACGGACTTTAACGGGCCACCCTTTAAACCGCTCAGAAAATGTCTTGAAGTGCTGCCTGGACAGAATTGTCGTAGGTGCCACAATAGCGACCTGTTTACCGCTCATAGCGACCGCAAAAGCCGCCCGTAAGGCAACCTCGGTCTTACCAAAGCCTACATCACCACAAATAAGCCGGTCCATCGGCTTCCCGCTGCGTAAATCGCCAAATACATCCTCAATGGCGTTTAGTTGATCATCTGTTTCGGCGTATGGGAAGCGTGCACAAAACTCATTATAGGGCCCGTCCTCAATGACTGTTGGCTCGCAGGTCCTCATCGCCCGTTTGGCGGCGATAACAATGAGCTCCCCAGCCATATCCTTAAGGCGTTGTTTGGCTTTGGCTTTACGCGATTGCCACGCCACCCCGCCAAGCTTATCAAGAACGGCACCTTCACTCGCAGAGCCATAGCGGGAGAGAAGCTCAATGTTCTCTACCGGGAGATAGAGTTTCGCACCTCCACTATATTCAAGCTGTAAGCAATCATGCGGCGCGTCTTGGACTTGCAGAGTTTGAAGGCCAAGATATCTCCCTAAGCCGTGGTCAATATGAATGATCAGATCGCCGGGCGTAAGCGCCGCGGCTTCGGAAATGAAGTTTTTAGCCTTTCGCTTGCGACCCCTGTTAACTAGGCGGTCTCCCAAAATATCCTGTTCCGAGATAATGGTAAGATCACCGAAAGTGAAACCCTGCTCGATAGGTAAAATCACGCGCCGGACGGTCCCAGCTGGTATTGACAGCGCCTCTGGGCCCCGATGTTCGTGTGACGCAACCAACTTATGGTCTTCGAGAACGCTCCCCAACCGTTCAGCTGAGCCTTCCGTCCATGCGGCAATCAGAATGCGCTTTTTTTCATTTTTGAGCATGCGGACATAATCCACAACCGCTTCAAAGACATTGGCGCCTTCAGTACGGCGTTCAATGGAGAAGCTCCGCCCCATCTGTCCGCCGAAATCTACTTTATTCACCGCATCCGGAGGAATGAAGGCTGTATGGTTGCGAGTTTGTAGAGGCGCAGTGATTTCGGACCATTTAGCATCATCGATATAGAGGCGCTCTGTTGGGAGCGGCCTGTAAACACCCGCCGTTTTAGAGGGATCACCAGACCCGGTATCCCGGGCCTCGACGTGTTCCTGTCGAGAACTGTAAAAATCTTCAATCAGCTCTATTCGCTCTGCACGTGCTTCACCGAGGAGACCATCAAAAGCGATTAACGTGTCCGCGCCAGCATAATCGAAAACGGTCTCAAGATTTGGGTAGAAGAGAGGTAGATAATGCTCAATACCTTGAGGACGAATACCCTCAACAACGGAAGCATAAATAGGATCTTTGCTAACACCTCCCCCAAAAGCCGCAATGTAGTTCTTACGGAAAGTCCCGACCGCGAGGTCGGACATCAAAACTTCGCTTACCGGCGCAAGATGAACATCTTGCAGTTTTTCTGTCGTACGTTGTGTTTCAACATCAAATGTACGAATAGACTCCAGCTCATCTCCAAAGAAATCCAGACGTATCGGGTCTTCTAAGGCAGGAGGGAAAATATCAATTAAGCCGCCGCGAATTGCAAAGTCCCCAGCCTCCATCACGGTCGAGGCCCGCGAATAGCCATTATCCGAGAGATAAGCTTCCAAAACCTCGCGCCGGAGCTGCTGTCCTGCTCGTGCCCGAAACCCCGCATTTGCAATGACACTTCTGGGGGCAACATTCTGTGTCGCAGCACTCGCAGTTGTTACGACGATTAGGGGCTTATCCGTCGGCGCGATTAGTAGACTATGAAGAGCGGCGGAACGCCTTGCCGCAAGCGTTCGGCTTGGTGACACCCGATCATATGGCAAGCAATCCCAGGCCGGCAGAGAAATCACCGGAATGTCCGGAGAGAAAAAACGGCAAGCCGCAATAAATGCGGAGGCTCGCGAGTCGTCTCTGGCAATGAACATTGCACGGCTGCTGCGTTGACGAACAGCCTTTGTAAAGATCAGGGCATCGGCGCCCTCAGGCAAACCAGCCGCAATAAGGTCAAGCTCACGGCTTGCATATCGGTTCAACTGAATTTGCATTTATGCAACAGGTTTGAAAGCTTTAAGACGTTTTAAAAGCGGGGTATCAAAATTGGCTGGTACGGGTTGCTTTTCGGCAATCCAATCATAGATGTCATGGTCTTTTGCGCCGAGCAACTCTTCGAACTGGGTGATTTCTTCGTCACTCATGGTTTCGATATGCGCCTTGGCAAATCCGCCCAATATCATATCGGCCTCTTTGAAGCCGCGGTAATTTGACCGGTAAAGCAATCTTTTTCGTCTAGCATCTAACATTGCGAGCTCCTTTATATATATTCGCCTGTGCTGTCACTTGCGATTGCTTAAAAGTTGGGATTTATTACACAGATGCGGCCTCAATCCCTTTTTCCTATTTTTGCAGACGTTACCACCTTAAAAGGCGTGGGACCGAGAGTGTCCGAAGCCTTGGGGCGCGCCATGGGAACTCGCATAAAAGACCTTCTGCTAACGCCCCCCTCAGGACTCATTGATCGCAGTTATCGCCCTAAGATTTCTGAGGCCAAAACCGACGAAATTTGCACCTTCACAGTGACGGTCGGCAAACATATCGTTCCGAGCAATAAAAACCGTCCCTACCGGATCCGCGTTTTTGACGAGACCGGCGACATGACTGTCACTTTTTTCAAAGCGCGTGGGGACTATCTACGGCGTACGCTACCTGAGGGGTCAGAACGCATTATTTCGGGGAAAACCGAAGTCTTTAATGCTGAACTTCAAATGACACATCCCGACTATATACTAGCTCCAGAAAACGCTGATGATCTTCCGCTATATGAAACCCTTTATCCACTTTCTGCGGGCCTTTCCCAAAAGGTAGCGCGCAAAGCCGTCATGGGCGCATTGCAAAAACTACCGACGCTTCCCGAATGGCTCGATGAGGCAATGATCAAACAGCAAGATTGGCCGAGTTTTCACGAGGCTATTATTCGGCTCCATGCGCCCGAGCACCCCGTGGACGTAAAGGTCGACGCCCCGCCCAGACTACGCCTCGCCTATGATGAGTTGCTCGCGAAACAGCTTGCGATGGCTTTAGTGCGAGAGAATACGCGCCGCGCGAAAGGGCGTGCATTAGACGTGAGCGGTCAATATGTAGATGACTTGTTAAACAGCGCACCTTTCAAACCCACAGGAGCTCAATCGCGAGCCTATTCGGAAATTAGCGCAGATATGAAATCCCCCTACCGTATGGCGAGACTGCTTCAAGGCGACGTTGGCGCGGGTAAAACCTTCGTGGCGGCGATGGCCTGTGCCCACGCCGCCGAGGCAGGAGTCCAAATTGCCCTTATGGCCCCCACAGAAATACTTGCACGTCAACATGCTGGGACGCTCAAAAAAATGCTTGAGCCTGTCGGCTTAACGGTCGAAGCCATAACAGGACGTGACAAAGGCAAAGCTAGACAAGCCTTATCTACCGGCCTAGCGGAAGGATACATCGATGTTGCCGTGGGCACCCATGCGCTCTTTCAAGACTCGGTCGAGTTCAAAGATCTTGGCCTTGTTATAATCGATGAGCAACATCGCTTTGGCGTTCATGACCGACTAAAACTCGCTGATAAAGGGCATAAGCCTGACCTCTTAGTTATGACCGCCACTCCCATACCTCGCACCCTCGCCCTCACCGCGTATGGAGACTTGGATGTGTCAAAATTAGATGAGAAACCTGCGGGGCGAAAACCTATTGAAACCCGCATTTTACCGCTGCAAAGGCTTGACGATGTCATCGAAGGTGTTGGCCGCGCAATAAAAAAGGGCGACCAAGTTTATTGGGTCTGCCCGCTTGTGGAAGACAGTGATCTAATTGACTTGTCCTCTGTCGAGGATAGGCATCGCCAATTAACGGCAATATTCGGCAATCGCGTTGGACTGCTTCATGGCCGTCTTTCAGCGCAAGAAAAAGAAGCCATGTCACAGGCCTTTAAACGCGGTGAATACGAAATTCTCGTCGCAACAACCGTTATCGAGGTCGGTGTCGACGCGCCTAATGCGACAATTATGGTAATAGAACATGCCGAGCGCTTTGGACTTGCGCAGCTCCATCAATTGCGAGGGCGCGTTGGACGCGGCGACAAACAATCAACTTGCCTACTCATGTATAAGGGCCCGCTCTCAGTCAATGGCAAGGCGCGGCTTGAAATCATGCGTCAAAGCGAGGACGGTTTTTTGATTGCAGAGAAAGATTGGGAGCTCAGAGGCTCGGGCGATTTGCTTGGCTCAAGGCAAAGTGGCTTGCCTAACTATAAGTTAGCTGATCTGGATAAACACAAGTCGCTTCTCGAGACCGCTGTGCAAGATGCGAGGCTATTGGCGCAAATAGACCCCGTTTTGGCGACCCCTCGCGGAGAAGCTGCAAGAAGATTGCTTTATTTGTTTGAACAAGACTTTGGCATCGCGCTTATGAAGGCGGGATGACTTTCAACTTACCTTGTTTCATTAATAGCTTTTCCATTTCTGGGTCATCCGCATACAGCGCCTCATTAGATGAAACCATTCCCCCTGATATGATCATCTTTGCGCCCTCTTCAGGCGTCATATCTAAGATTTCAATGTCGGTTTCTTTAACAAAAAGCAGAAACCCAGAAGTGGGATTGGGCGTTGTGGGAACAAATACGCAGACGTAACCTTTGGGGAGCTTTTTCGCAGGGGCTCCCGATAAATCTGCCGTAACAAAGCCTATCGCGTATAATCCTTTACGTGGGTACTCTAACAGGCAAACGTCCCGAAAAGCCCGATCTTTTTGCTGGGCAACGGTCGTCACGATTTGCTTCAGCGCGTTATAGACGGGACTCACGACGGGAACACGCGCCAATAAGCGCTCACCAGCTTTGATAACTGAATTTCCGATAAAGTTTGATGCGATAACGCCAAGCAAAAACAGAAGAACGATAGAAATGATGAGACCTAGACCCGGAATATCGAATCCCAAATATGTCTTTGGATTCCATGGGTCAGGCAGAAATTTCAAAACATTATTATCAATTTTCTGAACAATCCACGAAACGCCCATTACCGTTGCAATGACCGGTAAGGCGATAATCACACCCGTAAAGAAACGGTTACGCACCCACCGGATAAATTTAAAGCGTGGCGTGGCTTCGCGCGCTGCTGTTGCTATCTCTTCATCAGTCATTTGCGCGATCCATTAAAAACACGTCATAGGGTGATATCCACACTATACCTTAAGTGCAAACATCCTTAGCTATAACTCAATTTTTTCGGAGAGGATATGAACAAAAGAGGCAAAATTGAGATCGAGAAGCCTTTTCTTTTAGCGGGGCTGGTCGTCTTCTTCATGACCCTCATGGTCATTTATCTATATCGAGATGACATTTTTCAAACGATCCAAGACCCTCGGCAGCCTTTTCAAACCTATGAAAAACCAACGGCCCCTGATTACAGTACGGCCGAAGCTTGGCTAACACAGCCTAATTTGAGCGAAGATCCCTTTGAACACCCCAGCGCTGGCGGAGATGTTTTCGTTGTCGTCCCTAGCGTATACCGTGGAGGAAAACACTGGGTCCTTCCTTCGGATGATTTAAAACGGAAAAGCAAATTACAGCGTATTGTTCGGCCTAATTACGTTACTCCATATGGAAGCGCGGGCCGTCTTTTCGCTCCCTACTACCGACAAGCCTCCCTGTATAGCTTCATGACGACACGAGAAGATGCGCGTAAGGCGCAGGATTTTGCTTATCAAGATGTCAAACGCGCCTTTAGATTGTTCTTGGAGAACTCTCCCCCGGAGCGCCCCATCATCCTTGTCGGTCATAATCAAGGCGCGAGCCATGTTCAGCGCCTCCTCGCAGATTTTTTTAAAGGCGATTTGAAAAAACGCTTAGCTGTTGCTTACGTCATAGATTACCCTCTTCCGCTTGATCTCTTCGATACAACTCTGAAAGGGCTAGCCCCATGTGAAACAGCTGATGATACTGGCTGCATCGCGGCCTTTGGGGCTTTCATGCCTGGGGACGACGTAATCGCGAACCGCTTCATCTCTCGCCTGCTAGTTCATAGTGGACAGGAGTATTCCTCGGTTGAGGGTCGTAGGCTTTTATGTGTGAACCCACTTCTTTGGAATAGGTCTGAAGATTACGCGCCACAACGATTGCATCTAGGTGGTGTCGCCGCGGAGGGGTTGGACCCTGACATGAAACCCGCAGCGATGACTAAACAGGTTGGCGCACAATGTGAGGATGGTATTCTCTTTGTCGACAAACCTAAACGTAAATCTTTACGTCGCCCTTTGAAGGTAGGTGGTAAGTTCCGAACTCTACCCTCTAATCTATTCTATGAAGATTTACGCGTGAATGCCGAGAAGAGAGTTCAGAGTCTGCTTAACGCTGGAATCCTTCCTCGGCGAGCTGAAAAACTCGATGGATTTGAGGTTATAGAAATTCAGGACAGTCCTGTTACGCCGATAAAGGACTAAGTGGATACTGCTTAGATAAGTCGTCAAAGCGTTTAATATCTCGTAGCAAGTCCTCGAACTGATCCATTGGGATCATGTTGGGACCATCAGAGGGTGCTTTGGATGGTTCCGGGTGTGTCTCCATGAATATTGCTGCAACACCGATAGAGGCCGCTGCACGTGCAAGCGTTGGTACAAACTCTCTACGTCCACCACTCGTCGCGCCTTGGCCACCCGGTTGCTGCACCGAGTGGGTAGCGTCGAAAACAATAGGCGATCCAAATGTCTTCATAGTCGTCAGGCCACGAAAGTCCGTCACGAGCGTGTTATAACCAAAACTGGCACCCCGTTCACAGGCCATCACATTTGGGTTTCCCCCCTCCACGACCTTATTCAAGACATTGCCCATATCTTCCGGCGCGAGAAATTGGCCCTTCTTCACATTGATAACTTTTCCCGTTTTCGCTGCGGCCACGAGCAAATCTGTCTGGCGACACAAAAAGGCAGGGATTTGGAGCATATCGACAATACTGCCAACGGCCTTTGCTTGCTCCGCTGTATGGGTGTCTGTTAGGCAAGGCAGGCCAATTTCATTCCGTATTTCTTCAAAAATGGGCAGAGCCTTCTCAAGGCCAATGCCGCGCGGAGAATGAATACTCGTCCGATTGGCTTTGTCATATGACGACTTATATACAATATTTAGCCCGACTTTTTCGCCGATTTGCTTCAGACGTTCAGCTGTCATCAATGCATGATCGCGGCTTTCCATAGCGCAAGGCCCCGCCAGTATCGTTAGCGGCTTGTCATTGCCAATCTCATAGGTTCCGCCATGGGGCAACGGCATTGAAATCGTAGCGTTCGCTTTCGTCATGACCTTCAATCCTTTGTTTTGGCCGCCCTAACATAGTTGTGATAAAAAAAATACGCTATTTCACACTCGAGCACTCAAATTATGTTGCGATATAATTTTTACGTATTAGCGTCTGCCCGAAACTTAAGGAGAATATCGTGACCGCATCATCTGTGCTCGATCTTATTGGGAACACCCCCCTACTTCGTCTCAACGAAGCGTCAAAACTGACGGGTTGCGAAATATTGGGCAAAGCCGAGTTCCTAAACCCTGGTCAGTCCGTTAAAGACCGCGCTGCCCTTAGCATTATTCGTGCTGCTGAGGCAGATGGCTCGCTAAAACCCGGCGGAGTGGTCGTCGAAGGAACGGCGGGCAACACAGGTATTGGTCTTGCGATGGTCTGCTCGGCACTTGGCTATCGATGCAAAATCGTCATGCCTCGCACACAAAGCCAAGAAAAAAAGGATGCTGTAAAGCTTCTCGGCGCCGAATTGGTTGAAGTAGACGCTGTGCCATATGCTAATCCAAATAATTATGTGCATTTCTCCGAACGCCTCGCGAAAGAAACTCCAAACGCTATTTGGGCTAATCAATTTGACAACACCGCCAATCGTGATGCGCATGTGCAGACCACAGGCCCAGAAATATTTGAACAGACAGGTGGAAAAGTGGACGGGTTTATTTGCGCGGTCGGCTCCGGCGGCACTTTGGGCGGAGTATCTCTCGCTCTAAAAGCTCTCAACCCACATATTCAAATTGGCGTTGCTGACCCATTCGGATCGAAAATGTATAGCTTCTTCAAAGATGGTGTATTGCAAGCCGAAGGTGGTTCCATCACCGAGGGAATCGGTCAGGGCCGCATTACGGAAAACCTAAAAGACATTATTGTCGATAAAGCTTACCAAATTTCGGATAAAGAGGCGTTAGAGGTCATCTTTGAATTAAACCAACTTGAGGGCATTTGTCTCGGCGGATCATCGGGGATTAACGTCGCTGGCGCTATTCGCATGGCTCGCGATATGGGACCCGGACATACTATCGTTACCATTTTATGTGATTACGGTCAGCGCTATCAATCCAAAGTCTACAACCCAGAGTTCCTAAGAGAAAAGGGACTGCCCGTACCGCCATGGATTTGTTAGTCTCGGCTGACTGGCTCGCCAACAATATCGAACGTGAGGATGTAAAGATTCTAGACGGAACGTGGGTTCTGCCTGAGGACGAATCCAAGTTGAGCAAGGGTTTTATACCCGGCGCTAAAATATTCGACATCGACGATATAGCAGACCTGTCGAGCCCAATGAAGCACATGCTTCCAACAGCAGAGAGCTTTTCTAATGCGATGTCAAAACTGGGCATTTACAACGCAGATCACATCATCTGCTACGATCGTCATGGCTTATTCTCTAGCCCCCGAGTGTGGTGGACTTTCATGACATTTGGTCACGAAAAAGTATCTATTCTAAATGGAGGATTGCCGGCTTGGGTAAATGCGGGACTTAATGTTGTATCATCCCCCAGTTCGGGAGGCGATATCTCCAATTTCAACCTCAACGCCCCTCTCATCCACGTCACAGATAAGGTCTGTGTATTAGGCGCACTGAATGAAGACGTTCAAATTGTTGATGCACGTCCATCTGGGCGCTTTCACGGAACTTCTCCTGAGCCAAGGGTAGGGTTGCGATCAGGCCGCATACCTGGAAGCCTTTCTCTTCCCTTTGGAGAGCTAAAGACCAAAGACAATTTCCTCAGACCTCAAAGCGAGTTAGAAAAACTCGTCAGAGATGCTGGAATTGACCTAACTAAACCCATCATCACGAGTTGCGGCTCTGGCATCACCGCAGCTGGTCTCGCCTTCGTCTTCCATCAGCTTGGCGCGAAGGATATAAGTCTATATGATGGCTCATGGGCTGAATGGGGCGCAAGCGATGCGCCGCTAGAGATTTAGATATGAAAAAAGAAACAAAATTCACACATGTCGCGAGGCCGCCAGCAGGGTTAGGAACAGCGGTGAACCCCGACATAACGCGGGCCTCAACACTTCTGTTTGAGAAGGCAGAAGACCTTTATAGAAGCGACATTCGCGGTTATGGGCGTCACGGAAGCGCTGTGCATGACGCGCTGAAAGAAGCATTTAATATGCTCGAGGGAGGCGCCGGAACAACTCTTTTCCCATCCGGTCTGGCTGCCTGCACCTATCCTATATTGTCTCAGGTTAAAGCGGGTGATCATATTCTTCTGACGGACTCATCCTATGGTCCAACTCGATTTTTTTGTGATGGTCATTTGAATAAAATGAACATTACAACCGAGATGTATGACCCGCGCATCGGCGCTGACATTGCAAAGCTTATCCGCCCTAACACGTCGGTCATCCTTCTCGAGAGCCCCGGATCTCTCACATTCGAAGTGCAAGACCTACCTGCGATAACCGCAGTGGCGAAAGAACACGGCATCACAACCATAATTGACAACACATGGTCTGCAGGACTGACGCTAACCCCATTAGCTCTAGGTGTTGATATTAGCTGCCACGCGGCGACCAAGTATTTTGGAGGACACAGCGATGTCATGAGCGGCGCCGCTGTGAGCCGCACTAAGAAACTTGCCGATCAAGTCGCGCTCACCGCGAAGCACCTAGGAAACGCCTCGTCGCCGGATGACGCTTATCAAATTTTGAGAGGGTTTCGCACCGTGGTGCCTCGCTTCCGTCAACAAGAGGCCACAAGTCTTGCCCTAGCCCAGTGGCTAGCGGATCATCCAAAAGTACAGCAGGTACTGCATCCTGCTCACCCAAGTCATCCAGATCATTCTATTTGGAAAAGAGACTTCACGGGCGGCGGCTGTATTTTTAGTGTTGTCTTAAACCCATGCTCTGAGAAAGAAGTCCTGTCATTCGTGAATGCGTTAAATCTCTTCGGTATTGGATATTCCTATGGCGGATTTGAGAGCCTGTGCATTCATTGTGACCCTCAACTGAAACGATCCCACGCAGACAAATTAAGTGGCCCGCTAATTAGATTTGCCTGCGGACTGGAGGCCATGGACGACTTAAAGGATGATATAGAACAAGCATTTAATGAAATTTCTTAAGCTAAAACGATTTTGGCTCGGCCTGTTTTGCCTACTCATTTTTGGATTTTTACCCTCATGTGCAGGTACCCGCACCCTATTATCAGCCGCACCTAATGCTCCTCAGGGCTTGGCGGCCCACCCTGCCCTAAAGATCTCCTCCATCACTGTTTGGGAAGAGCAAAAACCAAGTCTTCAGACCCATTTTGAGCGAGAGGTTTATGGCGTAATGCCCCGAGGAAATAGAGGCGAAACCGTCCCCCTGATTACTAAGGCTTACCCGCCGCCTCCCTCGATTTTCTAGATGCTCATTTCAATTAGTAATGAAACGCGGTTTATTTGGGAGTGGCAGGCCCGGCAGGACTCGAACCTGCAACCTGCCGCTTAGAAGGCGGCTGC
>JAHDCL010000091.1 GCA_020629875.1 Hellea sp. | reverse complement strand
CGCAGCGCCTTACGCGATTATGGCCTCAAACTCGGCCTCGCCTTCCAGCTTGTCGATGATGCCTTAGATTATGGCGGTTTTGAAAGCGCCCTGGGCAAATCTGTCGGCGATGATTTCCGCGAAGGTAAAATGACGCTGCCTGTAATCCGCGCGGTGGAAGCGGCCAATGAAACAGACGCCGCCTTCTGGCACCGCGTTATTGTCGAGCGCGAGCAAACGGATGTCGATTTTGAAACGGCTATTTCCCTGCTGCGCAAAACAGGCGCGCTAGACAGCACAATGGACCTCGCGCGGCAATATGCGAGAGAAGCAAGAGAAGCACTGAGTATTTTCGACCCAAGTCCATGGCGCGAAACGCTGGAAGATTTAGCTGATTACGTGGTTGAACGGATTAATTAATCCGTTTTTCAAGCAACGTCTTAACAACGCCCGCGATCAACGCCAATAACAGCACAGCCCAAAGCGATGTGATCATGCCGTAAAAGACCGCGAAGATGGCGATATTTGCGCATATTAGTCCTGCTCCTGCATAGACTAACGACACTTTGGCATGGCTCCACCCCGAACGAATAAGCCGTTGATAGAGATGGGAGCTATGAGCTTTGAGTAAGTTTTCTTTCCGCTTAAGGCGGCTTAAAAGTGTCATGAAAATATCCGCTAAGAACGGCAACAACAAGATAGGTCCGACATAGAGAAGCCTCATCTCTGGCGTTTCTTTCACCAGCACCAAGGAGGCGGTAGCAAAGATAAACCCAGCCAATAACGAGCCTACATCTCCGCAAAATATCTGCGCCTTAATTCTGAAATTATAGGGCAGAAATCCCAACAGGCCAAAGGTTAAAGCCCCCGCTAATAGTGCCGCTGTCATAGCGCCAACCGTCATGGCGAGCATCGTTAGAGCAAGACTGGCAATCAGCATGAAACTGCCCATAAAGCCATTAGCGCCATCCATAAAATTCACGCCATTAACGCAGACAAATATCCAGAGCACCGCCCCTGCTAAACCTACCCCATAGGGTAATGCGAGATCCTCTCCCCCGAAGGGCAAGGCCGCTGGCGGCCCAATGATCCTAACCGCGATGACGGCTATACCTAATAATAAAGCAAATTTGACTAAGGCTCGCCCCTCAAAGATATCATCAAACAATCCGAGAGCCGCAATCGCGCCTGAGAGAATTAATAAGTAAGGCAGTTCAGGGCCCAACCCAAAGCCCGGGTAGAACTTTGCCGCGGCCAGGCACATAATTGCCAAAGCCGCGAGCAGACCTAATCCGCCCGATGTGGGCGTGGCTGCGTCGTGATTTGAGCGTTCATTAGGAATATCCCCAACGCCAGCCGCTATCATAAAACCACTAAAAGCCAGCGCGGCAGCAAAGGCCATGGCGCCAATATGCAGCATGGGCAGGAGGTTAGGCATCATTTACGTGTCGCCTAAAAGAGTAGGCTGAACCCACCACTCTGGCGCTTGGGCACGGATGGCCGCTTCGGCTTGGCGCAGAGCATTATCACTTTCGAAAACGCCAAAACACGTCGCGCCAGAACCCGACATGCGCGCGAGCTGACAGCCCTTTTGCGATGCCAGCAGTCGCAGCACATCGCCAATGACAGGCGCTTGCGTTATCGCGATCGGTTCCAGGTCATTCCGCCCATCAAGCGCGCGGGTCAGCAAATCGCCGCTCTCCTTCATGGGGCGAGGTGTCTCGCGAATATTAGGCGCCGCATCAAAGGCTTGAAATATGGCGGCGGTAGAAACAGCTATACGCGGGTTCACGAGCAATGCATGAAGCTGACCAAGGCCTGGCATAAGAGTCACATCTTCACCAATGCCCGTCATATGCGCCGTTTCTGATCGTAGGCATACAGGCACATCTGCGCCTAACGAGACCGCAATATGAAGATCATCTATCCCGCACATACGCAAAATAGCCGCTGCATTCGCGCTCCCTCCACCTATTCCGGCAGAGACAGGCAACTGCTTTAAAAGATTGACGCTGTGCGGATCAGCATTGGCTGCGGATAGCGACCGAAGAATAAGATTGTCATTATCGGCGGTTAATCCAGCGCCAAATGGACCGCCAATGGAGAGCGTCGTTGCTTGGGCAGCGCGCATTTCCACCTCATCACCCATATCAGCAAAAACCACTAAACTATCGAGGGGATGATAGCCGTAAAACGGGTCCGAAGGATCCTTTATGACCCGCCCGACATGTAGCGTAAGATTAATCTTCGCTCTTGCTATTTGCTTATGCGTGACCGCAGTTATGGCGCAACCTTTAAGTCTTTTTGCACGGCGTCAAACTGGCCTTTTAGCTTTAGCTTTATATTCGCACGTTCTTCATCCGTGGGATCGAATTCCAATGCCCGTTCCCATTGATATCCCGCCTCGCGGAAGCGCCCAAGCTTCCAATATACATCACCCAAGTGGTCAATAATCGTAGCCGAGCTGGGTGATAAGGCGACCGCATCTTCCAGCTGTTTCTTTGCCTCTTGATATTGACCAAGTTTATAATGTGCCCAGCCCAGGCTATCGGTAATTGCGCCGCTATTTGGCTCGAGTTCCACAGCCTTGCGGATCATGTCAAAGGCTTCGGTCAGGTTCTCCCCCCGATCTACCCAAGTATATCCCAAATAGTTCAGAGCATCTGCGTTATCCGGCTCAATCGCGAGGACCCGTTTAAAGTCAGCTTCGGCTTTGCTCCATTGTTTTTCGCGCTCATGACAAATACCGCGGAAATAGAGCGGCTGAGTATTTGCTTTTAGTTCCTCTTCGGACATGCTGTTGACCAACGCATCATATATCGGCAGGGCTTCGGCATAATTTTCGCGGATGAGCCGCGCCCGGCCCAGGGCCTCGCGCGTAATAAAAGAAGGGTGCTTAGCATTCACGCTCTCTAAAACTTTTACAGCTTTGTCATCATCTTCATTTGAGAAATGAACATTGGCCTCAGCCAGCTTAGCCGAGACAATGTAATGCGAGTCCTCCGGCACAGCCTTATAAAGCGCCATCGCCTCTTCTGATCGTTCTGTGTTATCGAGCAAATCTCCGAGCCAGAGAACGGCTTTGTCATGACGCGGGTCGAGTGAGAGCGCTAAACGCAAGAACACCTCGCCGGCGTCGCGAGCGCGGTTGGCGACAAAAAACTGATAGGCTGGTTCTGTTAGCGCGCGTGACGCTTCTTGCGTCGGGGTCAGCAAACCATCAATCGCCTCATCACTTTTCAGTGCCGCAATATAGGCCGCCACGGGGCCGGACTCAAATGTACCATTTTGCTTTGAGAAAGCCTCAAGTTCCTCCAGCGCCAAATCTTTTTCGCCGATTGAGTGTAAGAAACGCGCCTTGGCGAGCCGCGTCTCAATAGCGGACTGCCCATTTTCTTCGGCCACTTTAAACGCCGCCTTAGCCGCTTCATTATTGCCCTGTAAGGCTTCGGCTTTGGCAATTTGAAGGTCAGCCAAATTTTGGAAATAGGCACCGCCCCCAACGCTGCGAAAGGTCTCGCGCGCTTTTTCCAGATCATTGGCCGCCACATAGCTCCAACCTTCCATTAAGCCCATGGCAATACCCATCGTCAGGTCACCTGTGGCAGGATTGAACAAGTCTTGAGCTTGTTTATTCCGGCCTTGCTTGAAGGCTTTTTCGCCCAATAGCATAAGCGCCATCGGCTCTTTTGGATCTTTTTGGTTGATCTCAATGGCTAAAGTCCGCGCCAAATTCATATCGCCAGCGGTCAAAGCCGAGGTCATGGCGCGGCGGCCGAGCGGAATATCATTCTCCGCGCGCGCAAAAGCGCGAGAGTAATAATCAGACCTCGCGTCAGAATCCTCTAGATAATTTGCGTAACTACCCGCGAGATACTCACCAAACAGCTTTCCTTCGGCGGAAGGCTCATCCCCTGAATAGGAGGCGGTCCCTGCCGTTTGGCAAGCCGTTAAAAGGACAGCCAAACAAGCTGAGGTTAGAAAACCAAATTTCATCAAAATCTCTTCATTATGACCGAATAGCCGAAATTGCGTTATTACATATTCGGATAGTTAGGGCCACCGCCGCCTTCAGGTACAGTCCACACAATATTTTTACTCGGATCTTTAATATCACAAGTTTTGCAGTGTACGCAATTTTGCGCATTTATCTGAAAACGCGGGTTAGACCCGTCGTCATCACGCAAAACCTCATAAACACCTGCTGGGCAATATCGCTGGGCGGGTTCATCAAACTTCGGAAGATTGATATTAATCGGCACTGAACTGTCAATCAGCTTCAAATGGCTTGGCTGTTCTTCGCTATGATTGGTCGCCGAAAATGAGACGTTCGTCAGGCGATCGAACGATAGAATACCATCAGGCTTCGGATAGTCGATGGGCTTATATTTGCTCTCTTCACCTGTGGACTGAGCGTCATCCTTTTTGTGGCCTAATGTCATTGTCCGCTTTTTAGAGAATATTTTTCCAATATTCATGACCGCACCAACAATATTAAACTTGGCGAGAGTTGCCGACCACATATCCATACCGCCCAAAGCCATGCCGCCCAAAAGCGGACCAAAACGCGCGTTTAGCGGGGCCACATTGCGAACGGGGCGGAGATCTTGGCCGACAGGACCACTGCGAAGCGCAGCATCATAGGCGGTAAGTTCATCTGAAGAGCGGCCAGCTTTCAGCGCGGCATGCGCAGCTTCAGCAGCATCAATACCAGAATGCATCGCGTTGTGATTACCTTTAATCCGCGGCAAGTTCACAAGCCCGGCAGAACAGCCCAATAAGGCCCCACCTGGGAAGCATGTTTTCGGCACGGATTGGATACCGCCCTTGGTGACAACCCGCGCGCCATAGGCCACGCGCTTACCACCTTCGAGAACCTTAGCAATATCAGGATGATGCTTCCAACGCTGCATTTCGGCATATGGATAAAGGTGCGGATTTTTATAGTTCAAATCCACGATATAACCGAGAAAGACTTGGTTGTTTTCAGCGTGATAGAGGAATGACCCGCCGCCTGCTTTCCAGCCCAATGGCCAGCCCGCCGTATGAACGACAGCGCCTTCGTCATGATTTTCAGGTTTAACGTCCCAAATCTCTTTCATGCCGAGGCCGAATTTTTGCGGCTCCGCGTCGTTATCAAGGCCAAACTTAGCAATCGCTATTTTCGAAAGTGATCCGCGTGCACCCTCGGAGAGGAAGACATATTTTCCGTGTAGCTCCATACCGGGCTCATATCCATCGCCCTTAGAGCCATCTTTGGAAATTCCAAACTCACCCGCCACGACGCCTTTGACAGATCCGTCTTCATTATAAACTAATTCCGAACACGCCATACCCGGGAAGACTTCCACGCCTAAGCTCTCTGCCTGTTCTGCCAGCCAGCGGCACGTATTCGCCATCGAAACAATATAGTTGCCATGATTATGCATAAGCGGCGGCATAAGGAAACTTGGCACCTGGATAGAACCACTTGGCCCTAACAAAAGAAGCTTATCCGATGTCACATTCGTTTTGACAGGCGCGCCCTTTTCTTTCCAGTCTGGAATAAGACGCGTTAGGCCCGAAGGGTCTAAAACCGCCCCAGAAAGAATATGCGCCCCGACCTCGGAACCTTTTTCCAGCACCACAACATTGCACTCAGCGTCCAACTGCTTCAAGCGAATAGCCGCAGAGAGACCCGCAGGGCCGGCGCCGACAATAACGACGTCATACTCCATGCTTTCACGTTCAACTGTATTTACACTGTTCTCACTCATGAGTAGGACTCGCTTTCCCTTCAAAATTTTTCTAGGGAATAGACAGATTTGTACGGCTTAACAAGCTTTCGCTTTGCCGCATCCTCAAACATTAGGCCAGATGATTTCTAAAACGCTAAATATCGCAATTTTGACGGCCCATGCATCAAATTATTCCAACAGGCGAATGATGGAGGCTGGCCAAGCTGCGGGACATCACGTCTATCCGCTGCCAACGCTAGATCAAATGATAAGAGTTGATAATAAGAGGTTCCTAGAGGGGCTTCACCCTCGCCCAGATGCTGTCATCCCGCGTATCGGCGTCGCCCTCTCCGGCTTTGGCCAAATTTTGATTAAAGCCCTTGAACAAGCTGACATCCCTGTGACCACCTCTTCCTTTGGGCTGATGAACTCTCGCGATAAATTTCTGGCGGGGCAATTTTTAGCCCATCATGGTATCTCGGTTCCCAAAACGCTCACTTTTGCTAACGCCCGCAATATCGATTCCGCCATTCGCGCGGTGGGAGGATATCCTTTTATCCTCAAAAAGCTCAAAGGCACACAAGGCGAGGCTGTCTACCTGATAAATGATGTCGACCTCGCCCACAAAAAACTGGGAAAATATATCCGCAAACGTAAGCCTTTTCTCATTCAGCAATACATCAAAGAGTCCAAAGGCTCCGACCTGCGCTGTTTCGTCGTTGGCGGCAAAGTCGTGGGCGCCATGAAACGCACAGCCGCGAATGGCGATTTTCGCGCCAATATTCATGCGGGCGGCATCGGCGAAGCTGTGAAGCTATCTCCAGAAGAACGTGATATGGCCATTCGCGCCACTAAGCTTTTAAAACTTCCTATTGCGGGGGTGGATATCCTGCAAAGTGATACAGGGCCATTGCTGCTGGAGGTAAACTCCTCACCCGGCCTGCAAGGGATAGAAAAAGCCACAGGAAAAGATATCGCCGGCGAAATTATCCGCTATATAGAGAAAATGGTGCATGAAGGCGGGCAAGATCAGAATGGATAAGGCGCTCAAGTCAGTTCTGGATTGGTGGGAGGCCGCAGGTGTGGATGTGCCGGACGTCACCCTGACCGCCCCTAAGCGCAAAGCCAAGCCCCGAGCCGCTCCCGCGCAAAACCCTAAAAACTCCGCCCCGGTAAGCCGGCCAGCTGCGGCCAAACCGGTCATTGATGCCGCGCCAATCGCAGCCAAAGCAAAAACCCTTAGCGACCTAAAATCCGCAATGGATAGTTTCGATGCAGGCGTGCTTTCGGGGGCCGCGCGGCAATGTGTCTTTGCTCGCGGCAATCCCGAGGCCGACCTCATGGTCATTGGCGAGGCCCCCGGGCGCGACGAGGATATTGCCGGCAAACCTTTTGTGGGCCGCGCAGGTCAACTTCTTGATAAAATGCTCGCCAGTATTGGCCTGACGGAAGAAGAGTTTTACATCACCAATATCGTGACGTGGCGTCCCCCGAAGGACCGCAATCCATCACCGGAGGAAATCGAGATGTGCCGCCCTTTTCTTAATCGGCACATCGAATTGATGAAGCCAAAAGTCTTACTTATCCTTGGCGGCGTCTCGCTCTCCGCCCTGACGGGCACAACAGGCATCATGAAAAATCGCGGCCAATGGCAAACCATCAATATCGGCACAGGCGATATACCTGCCCTGCCCATTTACCACCCGGCCTTTTTGCTGCGCCAACCAGCGCTGAAAAAAGACGCCTGGCGGGACCTATTGGCCCTGCGGGAGCGACTACAGGCGCCCTAAGCTGGGATGTCAGTTTCTGGGGACTTAGAAGACGTTAGGCGAAGCTTAAAAATCGATCCTGTGAATCGATTTTAGTCGGATAAGGCCACAGCAGTGGCTTAGCGGATATTAGACGAGCGGCTTAAAACGC
>JAHDCL010000009.1:48399-51656 GCA_020629875.1 Hellea sp. | reverse complement strand
GCCGCAGGCATCTGGGTGAATAGCCGATTGCCCGTGCCGTATGTGAAGGCACGTGAGGCGGTTGGTGAGGCGCATTTGGCCGGCACAAGACTTACAGGTCAGGAGGAATATTATCGTGTTAGCTATCAAAACATCGGCGAAGGCCCACGGGTTGTCATGTTTGCTAGTGCAGGACGTGAAGCAAGTGACTTTAATGAGTTAGCGACAGAACTTGCCCAAAACGACTACAGAAGTTTACTGCCAGACCCGTCAGGTATTAATGCGTCAGATTTACCCCCGATACCCACACTAAAAGATCTTGCAAAAACTCAGCTGAGAGGTAGCCTTTGGCTTGACTATAAAAGCTCTCCTACTGACGAGATAGTTTATGTCGGACACGCATTTGGAAATCGCGTTGCGCGCATGGCTGCCTATCAAAGCCCTGATAACGTCAAAGGCGTCATCCTCCTCGCCGCTGGTGGCCAAGTCCCTATGGAACCCAAAGCCGAACAGTCGCTCAAAAATATCTTCAATCCTCTGCGCAGCTATCGTTCACGCGTCGAGGATATTCGCTATGCGTTCTTCGCCGAGGGCAATGAGGTGCCGCCTCATTGGAAACGCGGCTGGCATACCAAAACGGCTATGGCGCAAGCTAAAGCCGTAGCCGCAAGCGCAAATGATAACAGCTGGCATTGCGCGGGCGGCGTGCCCATGCTCATCGTGCAGCCTATGCAGGACCGTATTGCGCCCATTGAAAACGCGTACGCGCTAAAAGAGAAATGCCCACAAGAGGTCGAGATTGTCGAGGTTCAAAATGCGGGCCATGCCCTGCTCCCCGAACAGCCCGAAGCCGTGGCCAAAGCCGTGCTTGACTTTCTCGCCAAACACCATCCAACAAACCAAAACAAATAGGACACACCATGACAGACATTAAAAACAAGACCGCCTTTGTGACGGGGGCGGCTTCCGGGATTGGCTTTGCTTTGGCGGAGGGCCTGCTGAAGCGCGGGGCGAAAGTCATGCTGGTCGATATTGATGCGGAAGGCCTGAAGGCAGCTCAAGAGAAGCTTGGCACCGAGAACACGGCCAGCATTGTCTGCGATGTTGCCGACCCTGACGCGGTGAAAGCCGCCGCCTCCGCCACGATTGAGGCCTTCGGCAATGTGCATCTTATCTTTAACAATGCAGGCGTCAGCCTCCCCGGACGTCCGGGCCGTATCGCAGCGGAAGATTGGAAATGGATTATCGACATTAATGTGCTGGGCGTGGCCTATGGCTGCGAGAGCTTTATCCCGCATATCATGGGTCACGGCGAAGGCGGACATATCATCAATACTGCCTCCACGGCAGGTCACGTCACAGGCGTCGGCATGGCGCCCTATTTTGCGAGTAAATTCGCAGTGGTCGGCTATTCCGAAGCCCTCGCCCAAGAACTTGCCGAGGCGAATATAGGCGTCTCCTGCCTCTGCCCAACATGGGTCAAATCCAACATTCACAATACCCCTGACAAAGCCCCTGTTGCGGGCCAATATCGTGACAAATTCAAAGCCTCGAAAGCTTATGAGACTATCAAAGGCTATATCGAAAACGGTATGGACGCAGACGTTTACGCTGAGCTTTGCTTAAAAGCGGTCGAAGCTAACCGTCTCCACGTCTTCAATGACCCCGAAGCGCGGGTTGCCGTGGAAATGCGCGGCAAAGCATTGTTATCAGATTATGACGCAAATTTGAAGGATCTGGGGCTATAGCTTAGGAGCTTAGGTAACTTAGATGATTACTTTAATTGGTGCCGCTCGATGTCTTTTGATTGAGGTTCCAGGGAAAACATCATTCCATCTCGGCCGACAATAATATCTCCGGAAAACTTGTCGACTGCACCTTTGACAAAGACCGCATCCAAATATGCGCTTGGCAGGGCCGGTACGATATGCGTGTAGACTAACAGGCCTGCATTCGCGTCATGCGCAACTTTAGCCGCCTGAACGGGGGTGATGTGATAATCGGGAATATCGTTTATGATTTTGCCGATACGATTATTTCCCGCCTCTCTTGAAGCTGTTTCAATAATGCCGACCATATCCGGGTTTAAAGCTTCTGAGATGAGAATATCGGCATCTTTGGCGTGACGCGCTAAGTCATCACTATATGCCGTATCCCCCGTTATCACTACGGAGCGGCCTTTATATTCAAAACGATATCCGAATGCGGGCGAGACAGGTTCATGGTCGACCTCAAAGGCTATGACTTCAATGCCGGATTGCTGCCAGACTACGCCCGCTTCAATCTCAATTGGCGCTCCACCAAAACCACTGGGCGGTACAATGCCTTCGCCATGATGGGCGACACGATAGTTTCTGTCCTGAGCATACGCCGCATTCAATCCATGGGCCACCTCACTAACGCCTTTGGGGCCATGAATGGGAAGTGGCTCGCTATATCCCCCGCCAGCCCAACGCTGCAGCATTAACTCTCCGAGCCCATCGATGTGATCCGAGTGAAAATGAGTTAGCAAGACACGCTCTATGGCCGCGGGCGGAAGGCCTATCTCTCCCATTTTGCGGACAGCACCACCCCCGCTATCGACAATAAAGAGGCGCTTTCCCGCAATCACCGCAGTGCTGGGGCCCGCCCTTGACGGATCTGCAAGAGGCGAACCGGTTCCAATCAGAACGACATGAAGCCCATCTGGCAAATCAGAGAGGACACTATTCCCGAAGTTCTTTGAGACAGCCTTCGCGAAAATACGTTCTCCAATTTGAACTTTAAATATTTGACTTGCGGCAAACACTAAAGTCAATATTGCGGCAAAAAACAGTACCAGTTTTTTCATCAGATTCATCTCCCCGCGCCTCGTGCTCTTCTTCGAGAGCTAATCTTACGACATTTCAAAAGCGTAGGACGGAGAAATTCATTATTCAAGAGTTATCGCTGTTGCCCCTTCTGTACCCTGCGCGAGCTTTCGAGGCATTGAAAATTATGCGCGTCGTGCTATGTTTTCTATCATGGGCGATCAGCAAGACTTTCAAGCAAATTTCATCAAGGTCTTTCAACCTGTTTTCATGTGGGGCGTAGCCGCTCTTGAATTGGCATTGGTTATTTACACTTTTTATTTGGAATTCCGAACGGGAACGGGGCTGTCCCTCATGTATACAGTACTCCCCTTGAGTATTGCCCTCGCGATTGCTTGGGCCGTTCTATCGGTGCTCATATCACTTATCATTCTTGGTATTAAAAACCGGACCAACCGATAAGAAGTCAGCCTTCGTTTACTCCGCCGA
>JAHDCL010000009.1:4565-48299 GCA_020629875.1 Hellea sp. | reverse complement strand
TGGTATTAAAAACCGGACCAACCGATAAGAAGTCAGCCTTCGTTTACTCCGCCGAAGGGATTTATCCGTCCAACCTCTCGCAATTCTCACTTTCTCGCTCCACATTCTTCATACGCCGAATTAGATTGGCTCGACCAAATTTTAAAACAACGCAGCGCGGCAGAGGCACCTCTGCCAAAAGCGTTTAAGCCCTCGCCAGAGACAGCTAAAGACCAATCGCGTTTGGCACAACTTTGCGCAATTCAAATTTCAGCACTTTGCCCGTGCCTCCTCTTGGGAGTTCATTCATCACATGAAGGTATTTGGGTTTCTTAAAGGTGGCGAGCTTGCCCTCAAGGTGGGAGAGAATGTCTTCCAGTGTCAGAGCCGTGTCGGGTTTAAGAACCGCGCAGACGCAGCCCGTTTCCCCAAATTTGTCATCCGCGACGCCAATCACCGCGACCTCTTGGATTTGCGGCATTTGATAGAGCAAGTTTTCAATCTCGGCGGGGTAAACATTCTCGCCGCCCGAAATATACATGTCTTTAACGCGATCTTCGATATAGACGTAGCCCTTCGCGTCCATGCGGCCAATATCACCGGATTTAAACCAGCCATCGACAAAGCTCTCTGCATTGGCTTTGGGGTTACGCCAATATCCTGGCGTAATGGCATTGCCCTTAAACCATATCTCGCCCGGTGTTTCTGGCGGACAGGTTTCACCATTTTCATCCACGATGCGAATACGAGAATGCAAAAGCGCGCGTCCCGCAGAGCCAATCATGTGGGGAATGTCCTCCTTGCGCAGCATGCTACCGCCCGCCGCAGTTTCGGTCATTCCGTAACCTTCTTGGATAATGACGCCCTTTTCCATCCACCACTCGACGAGCGAAACCGGAACGGTCTCTGCGCCGCAGAGCGCCGTAATTATACGTGAGAAATCTGTCTTATCGATATCCGGGTGCGCCTTCATGGCATTATAGGCGGCAGGCACCATAAAGACGAGATTGATACCAAGTTCGGCATTATCAATCGCTTGCAATGTTGCCGTGGGGTCGAACATGCGCATGACAACGCAAGTGCCTCCGACCGCGATACTCGGCAGAGCTGTGACATTCAGCCCGCCAATGTGGAAAAGTGGCATGTTGTTTAGGGATACCTGATGCGGCCCTGTATCGGGAAGGCGCGCGGTCGAAGCAACAGTAAACTCAAGCATACCATGGGTTATAATAACGCCTTTAGGCATACCGGTCGTGCCAGAGGAATACATGAGCAAGCACTGATCGTCATAGCTTTGCTCTTCAAACTCATAAATAGGGTGGGCCGCCGCGAGGCCGCGCTCATACGCGCTATCGCCGCCAAGGCCGTCCGTATCCACCCAATGCTTGACCTTGGTCAGCGGCTTGGTCGCTTCGCCGACAGGTTCAAAGGGCTTATCTACCAGAACCATAGACGCTTCGGAATCGTTGAGGATGAAGGCAAGCTCCGGCGGAGTCAGCCGGAAGTTCAAAGCAAGGCAGATCGCACCAATTCGCCAACAGCCAAAAATCAGTTCCATGACGTCGGTCGTATTCAGGCACAGAAACGCAACACGGTCGCCTTTTTTGATACCTTTGGACTTCAAGAAACCGGCGACCCGCGCAGTACGTTCATGCGTTTGAGCATAAGTAAACTTGCGCTGACTCATAAGGTCAACCATCGCCAATTTATCTGGCGTCGTTACGGCGTGATATTCAATCCAGTCACGGGCTAGAAGCGGCATATATTTCTCCCCAAAATTGGCCTCTTTAGCGGGCTCAAATGATGTATAGTTTGTAGCCATACGCTACTTAACTTATACATGCCTATAAAAGTCGGCATATGCAACAACTTGCATATGAATTTTGAGAAAGGGTGATTAGAACCGCATCGCCCTCACCGCATCATGGCTAACTTTGATTGAATTCCGGTAGGGTTTCAGAGGATTATCATGCTCCGTGATAAAGTATTGGAGGCCTGATACATCGTTTAAAGCGAAATAACTTTCAAAGGGTAGCTCACCTTCTCCGACGTTTACCATGAGCTCTTTGGAAATATTTCCGTAATCACGGCTCTCGTAATACGCCTTGGGGTCACCTTTCATGTCTTTGATGTGGCAAAGCTTGAATCGTCCTTTTCCTTTTTCAAATAAGGCCGGAATATTTGCAGAGGCTAAGGCTGTCCAAAACAGATCGAGCTCGAAATCCATATTTTCGGGACTTGTTTGATCCATCAGAATATCCATAGCAGTTTCCCCGCCGCCTAAATCATCAAACTCAAATTGGTGGTTGTGATATGCGAGACGAACGCCATGATCATTCATGATTTTTCCAGCTGTATCAAAGGCCGCGGCGTGCCGCACCCAGTCTTCTTTTTTCCGCTGAGCTTCATCTACCCACGGAATAATGGCAAATTTACAGCCCAGAGCTTGGCAGGCTTTCGCTGTCATTTCAGGAGTCTTAACGCCCATATCATATGAGATATGTGTTGCGGGAGAATAAAGCCCGGCATCATCTATCATTGTCTTTACGTCTTCAATCGAGCGCTCGGCAAAATTGCGCCCATTAAGCTCGACGTAGTCATAACCGACCTCCTTAATCATCTTGAGCGTTCCAACGGGGTCGGGTTCAAAGATGTCGCGCAGCGTATAGGTCTGAATACCGACCTTATCGATTTTACTAGCCCTCACTTTATGCCCACCTCCACAAGCGCTCATACCAAGTGCCGCCGCAGCGGTACCCATAAATAGACGTCGAGAATACATTATAAAACTCCTTGTTCGAAAAGATCGGCCGCATAATTGGCCGCGCGCGCTGAAAATGCCATATATGTCAGCGATGGGTTCTGGACAGCCGATGAGCTCATAAAGGCTCCATCTGTGACAAAAAGATTGGGTATGTCATGGGCCTGATTCCAGCCGTTCAAGACCGATGATTTTGGGTCGCGACCCATCCGTATGGTTCCCATCTCATGCGTGCGGCGACCTAAATTGCTTCCATCCTCTGCGGGAGTCTTTCCCGGATTTATATCTGCAAACCCTGCCTGAGTTAAAATGTCGACAGCGTCTCTCTGGGCGGCTTTCATCAGAGAAACTTCATTCCCCCGCATAGGCGCTTCAACAACGGCTATGGGTTGGCCCCATTTATCCATTTTGCTGTTATGGAGTGTCACCCGATTATCAGGATGTGGTAGGATTTCTCCGAACGCATCTAAGACAATACGCCAGTCACCGGGAGTTTGGTTGCGCGTCTTAAGCGCCTTCCCAATTCCTGCCCCCCACGCCCCTGCTCCGCTACGGCCCGAATAGACTTGATAGGCAAAGCCCCGCACGTAATTTTCAGTCTGGTCAGGAAAATTACGAAAGCGCGGTATATATGCATTTGTAGGACGGCGGCCATAGACATATTTGTCTTTGAAACCCGGTAGGCGGGCTTCCACCCAAACCCCGCCCACGTGGTCCATGAAATTTCGCCCTACCTGATCTGATCTGTTTGCCAGCCCCGTCGGAAAACTCTCCGATTTTGAGTTTAATAAGAGCATGGCTGAACTGACAGTCGAGGCATTTAAGAAAACCATCTTGGCCGTGAAACGCGCTTGAGCCTTTGTTTCGCTATTAATAACATCCACACTCGTCACACGATTGGCGGCGCTATCATAATTCAATTTCGAGACAATGTTATTAGGTAGCAGCGTAAGGTTTCCGGTGCGCTCAGCCGCGGGAAGCGTGGCTGAATTTGACGAGAAATAGGCCCCATAGGAACAGCCATGAAAGCACTTATTTCTGGCTTGGCACTGCCCGCGGCCGAGGGCTCTTTGCTCTTCTGTGAGGCGTTTTAAATTTGCCACGCGAGCGATAATCAGATCACGATTAGGAAAGGTCTTTGCCATCTCCTTTTTCAAAGCTAGTTCGGCACAGGTCAGATCGAAGGGTGGAAGAAAATGCTTCCCACCGGGCAATTGCGGTAGGCCGTCATCATTGCCTGAGATTCCTACAAATTTTTCAACATGATCATACCACGGCGCAATATCCGCGTAGCGAACTGGCCAATCTACGCCATGTCCATCTCGCTTATTCGCTTCAAAATCATGCGGTGCTAGCCGAAAACTCGCTCGCCCCCACAACAGCGAACGCCCTCCTACGCGATTTCCGCGCCGCCATTTGAAATTAGTGTTCTCACCGACTTCGTAAGGTTGTTCACTGTCCTTGATATAAAGGTGCTTATTACTTTCTTTGAAGGCATAGCTTGTGCTTTGCACAGCGTAGTCAGCCTTAGCCTGATTGGGCTTAACACGGTCGAAGTGTTTCATCTCCCAAGGATCCAAATGATCTGAGTAATCCTCACTTGGGTTAAGTTCCCGACTTCGCTCCAGCACACAGACCTTAAGGCCTCGCTCACATAGTTCTTTCGCGACCCATCCTCCGGAAATTCCTGAGCCTACAACAATCGCGTCAAAGTCAGACACTTATATCGCGCCATCCTTCATCAACCGAGCGGCGTAGTCAGCCGCACGAGCAGAGAAAGCCATGTATCCCAGTGACGGATTTTGGCAGCCTGCAGACGTCATGAACGAACCATCTGTAATAAATAGGTTTGCAACATCCCAACTTTGATTCCATTTGTTGAGAACGGACGTTTTCGGGTCACGGCCCATACGCGCGGTCCCCATTTCATGAATGCCGTTACCGGGTTCTGTCAGCGTATGACCTTCATTAATTGCTCCGCCTATATTGGTGCAACCAGCAGCTTTCAGCATCTCAGCAGCGTCAATTCCAGCTTGTCTGATGGCCGCTTTTTCATTTTCGCTATGCTTGGCATCAAGAATTGGAATTGGGAAGCCCCACTTATCCGTTTTCGTCTCATGCAAGCGAACGTGATTATCAAAATTCGGCAGAATTTCCGCAAAACCAACCATGGATGCCCACCAAGCGCCTGGTGTTCTATTCTTCGCTTTGAAGTCCTTGCCGACACCCGCTTGGTTCGAACTGCCTTGCCAATTTGAACGATACACGCGCCCTTGATAACCAAAACCACGAATAAAACCTTCACCTGTTTCAGTATGGTTGCGAAAGCGGGGTATATAAAATCCATTCGCGCGACGACCATAGTGATATTTGTCTTCCATCCCAGGCAGCAAGCCGTGAGCGCGCCCTCCAATCACATGGTCCATCAAGTTATGACCGAGTTGGCCTGAGGAGTTCGCAAGCCCCGTTTTAAAGCTTTCAGATTTCGAGTTCAGTAAAATCATCGATGTCGGGATGGTGCCCGCGTTTAGGAAGATAACCCGAGCTGTAATGATTTTAGTCTCATTTGTTTTGACATTAACCGTTTTCACTCCCGTTGCCCGTTTGGTCTCTGGGTCGTAAATTACCTCATGAACCGCAGTGTTGTTTATGAGCGTAAGATTTCCGGTATTACGAGCAGCCGGCAATGTCGCGGAATTTGAACTAAAATAAGCGCCAAAAGAGCAGCCCCGGTAGCAGTGATCTCGGTTTTGGCACTTCCCACGCCCAAGCGCGGTTTGCTCTGGCGTTGGTGCTGTTAAATTGGCAACTCGGCCCGGAATAAGTTTGCGGCCTGGGAAAGCAGATTCAATTTTTTTCTTCAAAACCTCTTCGCCGCAGGTCAACTCTTGTGGCGGCTGGAAGACCCCATCGGGAAGGATCTCTAGGCCCTCTTTGGACCCTGAAATACCTGCGAACTTTTCAACGTAATCATACCAAGGGGCGATGTCTTTGTATCGCAAAGGCCAGTCCACCCCATGACCATCTTTTTTATTGGCTTCAAAATCGATCTCAGAAAAACGATAGGACTGTCGCCCCCACATAATGGAGCGGCCACCCGTATGATAGCCTCGTCGCCATCTATATTCTTGGCCTTCTGGAACGATATAAGGATGTTCTTTATCCTTCACCCAAAACTGTTTGGTATAGCTGTGAAAAGCATAAACCTCACTCTGAATGGGGTAATCCTCTTTGGCTTCATGCCCCTTGAAGTTTAGGTGCTCCATATCCCACGGGTCGACCATGTCGGTGTAATCCTCCGCAGGACTAATATCCCTCCCGCGCTCAATAACTCCAACCTTGAAACCTTTCTCACACATCTCCTTGGCGACCCAGCCGCCCGACATGCCAGAACCAACTACAATAACGTCAAAATCAGCCATACTCTAAGTCGCCCATGTTTTAGGATAATCGGCGAGTGGGACACAGCCCTTCCATTCACCGGGAACAGCTTCGTAGGCGAGTTCTTCCGTCGCGCCAGGTTCGCTCATATAATAGGCTGTGGCGACAGTAGATTTGAAATCACGATAAAACTGATCCTCTTTCTTGCCGCCATACACATCGGCATCATACTTAGATAAGAGAGACTCCTGCTGCTTTTCTGATTGCGCCGTAAAAGATTGCCCGCCCACCGTTTTGAAATGTTTTTCCAGTGTGGCCAAGCCGCTGCGTATATATTTGCGGTAGTTATCATCACCCCATTCCGAAGCGAGGCCTTGAATGCTCTCAGGCACTCCAGCCTCTATCGCGCCTGCGGTCTCAGTTTTCGGGATGATGGTTTGCGCCAACGCGCTAACAAGCGCCATCTCATCCGTACTCAGAAACTTCCCCGCAGAAGCAAATTTAGGACTTGCGGACGCTGCGGGTTTGGACTCGCCGCTCTCAGTTTTTCCCGTGCAGGCAGCTAAAGCGCCAGCTGCCGAAATCGCGAGTAGCGATTTAATCGCATCGCGGCGCTGCATCATCAAATTATCCATGGGAGGCTCCAGACGTAACTTTTTTGCGAAGGGCAAATAGAAGGCCAAAGGCGACAACCAAAAAGAGCGGGAAGTAAACGAGTTTCGTTAGCGCACCTCGTCCAGCCGCAATCTCAATATCATCACCCGTCACGCCGCTCGCAGTTGCAACCTCGCGTGCACCATCGATCCACCCTCCGATAACGGGGTTCCAGAACGTCAGCGCAAACATGCCCGCTGCACCAAGGAGTGACATTCCCAGAGCCCCTGAGTTTGGAATATACTCACTGACAAAGCCAACCATTGTTGGCCAGAAGTAACAGACACCTACTGCAAAGATTATCGCCGCAAGGTAGATAAGCCCGCCACTTGCGATGCTCATCAAATAAAGGCCGAGGCTCGTCACGATAGCCGACATCAAAAGAACACCTACAGGGTTTAAAGCATGGATTACGGGCCCTGCAAAAAATCGACCTACCGCCATCAATCCCGTAACCATAGCGAGAATGACCATGGAGTGGACGCCTGTGCTCCCCAAGATACGTTCAACCCATTGCTGGGTACCGAGTTCAGACGTCGTGGTAAGCGTCATTAAACCCATCATGATAAACAGAAGAACAATGTCACGCGTTCCGTTACCACGCTTAGCAAGAAGCCATGCCAATATGGCAAAAACCAAAACCAATATTCCAATTTTCCCGCCAGCACTTTGTAAGAATGCCATTTTCGCCTGAAGATCTGTGAGGGCCAGTAGAGCGAGGAGCGCCATCACAACCACAAGCCCTAGAAGCTCAAATATCTTCACCGGCTCTGAGTCTATTTTCTTAGGAAATACTGTAGTGAAAACCATCCAACCATAAATCACTGTTGGTATAAGCATAATCCCGATTTGCGACTGCCACCCGAGTCCCATTTTTGTCATGAAGAAGGAGATTACGGCACCAATAACAATCCCGCCTGGGAACCAAACGTGAAACTTGTTCAGCATCGTTGTCTTATTATCTTCATACATATCGGCGATCAGAGGGTTGCAAGCCGCTTCGACCGAGCCATTTGCGAATCCGATAAAGAATGTTGAAATGAGAAGACCGACAAAACCACCTGCTGTCATCGTCAGTATCAGGCCGAGCAAATGGCCTACAAAAGCGAGAATCATTATTAAACGCGGGCCGAGCTTGTTGTAAAGATACCCGAGCAGGACCATTGCTAAGGGGAAGCCAAGAAAAGCCATCGCATTCACAAATCCCAATTGCGTATCCGACAAAGCGAACTCTTCGCTCAGTTGTCCCAAAATACCGGCGCGTATTGCAAACGTCATGGCCGTGACGATTAGCGAGATACAACTAAGTAAAAACAATCGGTTAGGCTTGATACCTTCATTCATTGTAAGTGTCGTCGATGCCATAGTTTTCCCCTTATGATCGCCTAGTCTAAGCCAAGCATTTTTCTGTTTGTTTTTGTATCGGCGGCCCCGCCTGCAAAATCATCAAAGGCTTTATCTGTTACGCGGATGATATGATCATTTACAAATTGAGCGCCTTCCCGCGCGCCGTCTTGATTATGCTTGAGGGCACATTCCCACTCGACAACTGCCCACCCATCAAAGTCATAGGCAGAGAGTTTTGAGAAAATCCCTTTAAAGTCAATTTGGCCGTCTCCTAATGAACGGAAACGCCCCGGTCGTTCGACCCAGCCTTGATAGCCGCCATATACGCCAGATTTTCCATTTGGACGGAATTCGGCATCCTTAACGTGGAACATTTTGATGCGATCATGGTAGTGGTCGATGAAGGCCAAGTAATCCAGCTGTTGGAGTATAAAGTGGCTCGGGTCGTAAAGAATGTTACAACGACTATGGCCGCCTACTTCCTCTAAGAAACGCTCAAAAGTCACGCCATCATGAAGATCCTCTCCAGGATGTATTTCATAACACACATTCACACCGCATTCGTCATAGTAATCAAGAATGGGCCTCCAGCGTTTCGCAAGCTCTTTAAAGCCTTCCTCAACCAGACCAGCTGGACGTTGCGGCCATGGATACATAAAGGGCCATACCAATGCGCCGGGGAAACTAACGCTATTGGTAAGGCCCATACGCTCTGAGGCTTTCGCCGCAAACTTAACTTGCTCCACGGCCCATCGTTGCCGATCATCAGGCTTTCCATGTAGGTGGGCAGGCGCGAAAGCATCAAAAGCTGTGTCATAAGCGGGGTGGACAGCGACAAGCTGCCCTTGAATATGCGTAGAGAGTTCAGTCACCTCTACGCCCCACTCTTTGCACTTACCTAAATACTCATCACAGTAATCTTGGCTCTCAGCCGCCAGTTTCAAATCAATGCAAACTGGGTTGTCGGAAGGAATCTGGACGCCTTTGTATCCTGCATCCGCCATCCACTTACAGGCATTTTCCAACGTATCAAATGGCGCGTCGCCCATAAACTGGGCGAGGAAAATAGCGGGGCCCTTAATAGTCTTCACTGCTTAATCTCCGTCCAAGCTGAGTCATTTTCGCTGCTTTCTAGTAGGGCATCTATAAAAGCCATACCGCGCACCGCAGCATCTATCCCCGACGCAACGCCGCCCTCACTGCGCAAAGCCTCTCCAAACTCTCGATAACAATTCGCAAAGGCCTCGATATACCCTTCCGGGTGACCAGGCGGGGTGCGGAAGCAACCTTGTGCTCCCTCTGAAAGATACCCTTGCGCAGAGCGCAATAGCTCAGTCGGGCGATCCGCGTAAGTTCGTTTGAGGGTGTTGGGCTCTTCCTGGTGCCATTCAAGGCCTCCCGTCTCCCCGTAAACGCGAATGGACAGACTATTCTCGCAGCCTACGCAGACTTGAGAGGCTGAAAGCGTCCCCTTCACGCCGTCTTCCATGCGAAATAAAGCTGATCCGTCATCATCTAGGCGGCGACCGTCAACAAAAATTGACAAGTCCGCCGCAACATGTGTCATACGCTTACCTGTGACAAACTCAGCGAGGTTATGTGCATGGGTGCCAATATCGCCCATACACCCCGATCCCCCTGAACGCGCCGGATCGGTTCTCCAGTCAGCTTGCTTGTTCTCTACTTCTGTAGCAAGCCAACCTTGAATGTACTCGACGAATACCTTGCGGACTTTTCCAATTCCGCCGCTTTCAATTATACTGCGGGCCTCCCCAACCAAAGGATACCCTAAATATGTATGAGTCAATCCGTAAGCGAGGCCAGGATTAGACCGAACGATTTCGCGAAGCTCGAGAGCCTCCCCCAAATTGAGCGTCGCTGGTTTGTCCGACAGAACACTAAAACCAGCTTCAAGCGCTGCTTTAGCAACCGGAAAATGCACATGGTTTGGCGTTACAATCGCAACGAACTCCATGCGCTCCTCGGCGGGTAATACCGCTTCGGCGGCCATCATCTGGTTAAAGTCAGTATAGGAGCGCTGAGAGGATACACCTAGCGCCGCCCCCGTCATTCTACAGTTCTCAGCATCTCTCGAGAATGCACCGCAAACAAGTTCTATCTGCCCGTCAAGACGCGCCGCCAATCGGTGGATATCGCCAATAAACGCGCCCTGGCCGCCTCCAACCATTCCCATTCTGATTTTTGAGCCTGTTGGCTTCATTTTCTCTCCCTTTATAGCTTCCGACGCGTCTTGTATTTTTGTAGCGCAGGATAATGACGCGCTTTTTGACAACGCTGTCATTCTTCACTCTTATAACCTCCTTCACTGGAGCAATGTCAAGCCCAGCTTGTCAAAGTTCTTAGAATTACAGCCGTTTTCATTTGTGGAAAAGAAAAGAGAGAGTTATGCAAAGCTATGAAACACATAACAACACTGCTCTCTATCGCCATTTTATCCATATCTGTTACAGGATGTACCACCACTCCCGACCCAGCAAAAGTGTGCACGTCAGAATGGATTGGCAAGCGCTCTGATAAGGCTATCAGCCGAATAGAAAGTAAGGCTGGTCGATCTCTAAGGTCGCTTCAAAAAGCAGGTACAAGCTGGGCCAAAGGAAAAACACCCAATCCATTTCAACTCTTGATGCTGAGTAACTCACTCAAAAGCTTGGAGAAAGAACTTAAAAATGGCCGCGGTATCAAAGACCTAAAAACACTTTCGGCGACCTGTAATGATCCAAAAATTATATCCGACGCGATGGGCGGCTTTTTGCGTAAACAAGGCCTCTCCGACAACATCATAAACTTCATCGAAGGCATGGGCATTTATCAAGAACTTATCAAGCCCGATCCTGCTGCCTTGAATCGCGCCTAATCATTGACGCTGTTGACAGGGCACAGTAAAGCGCGGCGCATGACTTATTGCGTTGCCGCCCTCTATCACTTCACGCGTTTATCTGACTTTGAGCAGCTAAAAGCCCCCTTGCAGGATATGTGTGACTTGCTGGGCATAAAGGGAACATTGCTTCTCGCCTATGAAGGCATCAACGGCACTGTGTCCGGCACTGACAAAGCGATAGCAGAATTGCTTGAATTTCTTCGCGCAGATCCACGCCTAGCCGAGTTGGAGCATAAAGAATCGCGCGCGGAAGACATGCCTTTTTACCGCATGAAGGTCCGCCTGAAGCGGGAAATCGTGACAATGGGCGTAGACGGCGTCGACCCCAATGAAACCGTCGGCACCTATGTCGACCCCAAAGATTGGAACGCACTCATTAGTGATCCGGATGTCATCTTGATAGACACGCGAAATGACTATGAAGTCGAAATCGGAACTTTCAAAGGCGCCCTAAACCCAGACACGCAGACGTTTCGCGAGTTCCCGCAATGGGTTGAAGATAATCGCGCCAATTTGAAGAAACCCAAAGTCGCGATGTTCTGCACCGGTGGTATTCGTTGTGAAAAGGCGAGCTCCTTCATGAAGCAGAATGGATTTGACGATGTCTATCATCTCAAAGGCGGTATCTTGAAATATCTCGAAACCCAGCCAGAAGAAGATAGCCTCTGGGAGGGCGACTGTTTCGTTTTCGACCAACGGGTCGCTGTAAAGCATGGCCTTGAAGAGTCCGATTATGACCAGTGCTACGCCTGCCGCTATCCCATCACGGATAAAGATAAAGAGTCGTCTTTATATGTAAAAGGTGTCTCCTGCCCCCGATGTCACAACCGAATGAGCGAGGAGCAACGCAATCGTTTTGCTGAACGTCAGAAGCAAATTGCTCTGGCGAAAAAACGCGGCGAAGCGCATCTGGGCCGCAGGGCTAGCTAAATGGGTGCCGTGCTTTGGTCATTCCGGCGCTGCCCCTATGCCATGCGGGGCAGAATGGGCTTAAAAGCGAGCGGCGCAGTCTATGAACATCGGGAAATAGTCCTGCGAGATAAACCGCAAGAGATGCTCGAGGCTTCCCCCAAGGGCACAGTGCCGGTATTTATCAAAGACGATGGTAAAGTTATCGAGGAAAGTTTGGAGTTGCTCAAATGGGCGCTCTCGGAAAATGACTCATTAGGTTGGTTAGATTGCGACTTAGACGTTGCTAACGCTCTGATCGAGGCCAATGACACGACCTTTAAACATCACCTGGACAGATATAAATATGCCAGTCGCTATGACGCGAAGGCAAAGCGGGGCGATACGGATATAAGTCACCGCGTAGAAGCAGAGAAGCACATTCAAAAGCTGGAAGATTTACTCAGTAATGCCCGCTATTTGCTAGGAGAAAAGCAGAGCATAGCCGACATCGCAATCTTTCCATTCATGCGGCAATTTTCAAATGTAGAACCCGATTGGTGGTCCGCCGCCCCCTATCCCAAAACGCGTGAGTGGCTCAAGCGGCATGTAGAATCAGAACTCTTCAAATCTGTGATGGTAAAATTTCCGCTCTGGAAGCAAAAATAGCTTAGCTTTCTGTGGCGCGCTTAACCGGCGACGTTGTGATATCTTTTAAATAAAGATGATAGATTACAGGTTCGAAGATACTGTTCACGACGGGCTTTGCACCTTCGGTAGCAGGATTGGCCACATCTTTTCCGAAAACCTTTGCGGCCGCCATAGTTTCCGCCGTCCAATAACGTGTCTTTACGGACGGACCTCCACCTTGCATTCCGTCTTCCAAGCGCCCCTCCGAGTTAGCCGCCATTTGAAATCCCCAAACACCGAATGAAGGTGTCGTAACTTGCAAAGCTTGCGTCTGCGGGAAAATGTCCGCGAGAGTGCTGCCCACACACCAAAAAGCGCTTCGGGCAAAGTAAGGTGATGAGGCCTGGGTAATTAAAACGGCATTTTCATTCATCCGGCGCTTAATCATCGCGTAAAATTCGACGGCATAAAGCTTCGAGATGGCTTCATTATGCGGGTCAGGCATATCAATAATTACGCGATCATAAGTTCGGCCCTTCTCCTTAATATAGAGAAAGGCGTCCATATTATAAGTCGTCACGCGAGGGTCAGCCAAAGAGTCTTTGTTCAATTTCACAAGCGGCGGAAAGTCTTTTCCCAAATCCGTCATCGCAGGATCTAAATCCACTAGATCTATGTGTTTAACATCATCATATTTGAGAACTTCGCGGGCGGCGAGCCCGTCTCCACCCCCTAAAATTAGGACATTTTCGCGAGGGCCTTCATAAGCCAGAGCAGAATGCACCAGAGTCTCATGATATCGATGTTCGTCGGACTCAGAAAACTGCAAGTGCCCATCAATGAACAAACGTAGGTCATTATTCCCATAACTCTGGGTCATCGTTAGAGACTGATACGGCGTATCCTTCTTCCAGATAACCTGGTCAAAATACAGATGCTGCTGGGCCGCTGCACTGATACGAGACCCAAAGGTAATTAGTCCCGTCAGCACGACTGCAACCGTTAGCACTATACCCATCATTAGCTTAGGACGCTTTAAGTAGCGCCGTAAAAAGAGAATGGTCAAAAAGGCAACGAAAATATTGATAAGGCCGATGGCAAAAGAAGAGCGCACCAAACCTAAGCTCGGCAGTAGCATCAAGGGGAAAGCTACAGAGCCAATCAACGCCCCGATATAGTCAAAGGATAGAACCTTCGCGATTGACCGTCGCGTCCCCTCACCCTGCGCTAAAATTCTAGTCAGGATAGGAATCTCAAGGCCCACCAGTGTTCCAATTGCGATGATGAAACCCATCATGACCGTCCGGTACATATAGGGCGAGAATGGGAATGTCATGAAGAGTGAGATGCTACAAATTCCGCCTATGATGGCGAGAACAATTTCAATGATAACAAAGTACTGAATCAGATTGTGTCGTACAAATTGACTCAGATAGGAGCCAATCCCCATGGCGAACATGAAGAACCCTACTGTAATCGAGAATTGATAGATTGAATTCCCCAATAAATAGCTGGAGACCGCCCCTATAATCAGTTCATACACAATCCCGCAGAGAGCCACGATAAGGATTGAAGCGAGTAGCACGCCTTGCTCCCGCTCCGATATTCCTGAAAAATCGTCACTTTCCGCGTCCATATCTAAGGCACCAGCGTGTGAAGTATCAGTCGTCATATTAGGTCTTTTTGTATGGGGCAGTTTTCAAGTGCCCTCGCGAGCAATAAGCAAAAAAAAGACCGGAATAAACCGGCCTTTACTAACAATTTTGAATGCCGACTATTTTCCGGCGCGCGAAGACCCTGAACGCGTGCTTGAACGCGCACTGGGTGCAGGACGGGACTTGCGGTAATCCGTAGTCGACTTCACTGTACGGTTCGCGAAGGAAGATGGCTTTACGCCTGCGCGGCCCTGACGCCCCAGTAAGCGGCCCGCAAAATAGCCAGCCATCAAACCAGCGCCAGAAACGCGGTAAGTACCTTCACCTGAAATCACATCAGTTGCGATAATTCTATTTCTTTCCGCATCGAGCTCGACCGTAAAGATATCTTTTTCGCCTGCGTCAGAAACATTATTGCCGTTTAAATCAGCGAATCCGACAAATGCAGCGTCTTCCCGCAAACTAATACCAACTGGCTTGCTATAAAAAGCAGGATCAAGGTTCATAGCTTGGTGCATCAGAGAAGTGAATGTCTCGAGCTGTGCTTCGCCCTCAGCTTCACCCTCGGGCTTCTCAAGCTGTGCTTCGGCATACTCTAACGCCATAACAGTTCTATCCAGAACAGACCCCAGATCTGGTCCAGACGGCGTCTTTGCTGAGCTACACGCAACCAGCAGCGCAGCTGCAGCACCCGTGATAAATAATTTGGTCATATCTTTCATTGAGTCCTCCCTGAAATTTACACCTTGGATATAGGCTTCCAATCGTATTGCAAGCTCAAATTGTTACAACCATCTCATTACATTTTGGTTTTTCTGAATGGCAATTGCATTGAGGTAATGGAAAAGCTGCCAACGAATATACTCTCTGGGCCATACTTTGGTGCTTAACCCTAATTCAAAAGACACAACCTTAAATAAGATTGCAAGCCCCGACAATATCGCTTATGCCGCGCGTAACGGAGGGCTTATGGCGGGACTTTTATCTTCATTGGGGTTTGGCAAAGGCGGCGCTCCCGAACAACCCCATCGAATTTTGCGGCCCATGATGGAATCAGACATCAAGCCCATATTGGAAATCATCTATGCACATGATGAGGATGACGGAGAAGAAGCAGAAGAGGTTTTTTCACGCTCGCTAGCCAACAAATATGTTATGGAATATGAGGGCCGCGTCATGGGAATGACAGGTTTTCGCGCCGACGATTACTCACCCGAAACGGCTTGGCTATCATTCACATATATCCATGATTATTTTCGCCGTAAAGGAAATGCTTATTGGATGATGCTCGAGCTTCGTAAGCTCCTCGAAGGCAACGGTATTAAGCGGCTATTTATCGCCACCAGTGACTATGAGGATGAAGACACCGGGGACGATATCTATCTGCCCGCGCGTAACTTCTACGAATATAAGCTCAATGCAGAACGCGAACTGAGAGTCGATGATTACTATGCACCGGGCGAGTCAAAATATATTTACAGCCTCCCCGTGACATCAAGCGATGATGCAGCGCCCGCTAAACAACCAGAAAACCATAAGGCGCGTTTCGTCGGACTCGATGAAGCCGATGAGTCCGATACGTCCTATGTCGCTTTGTGGGAAGAAATTGAACCAGGTGATGAAGAACCGAAAAGTAAATTACCCACCAAGTCTTTTGGTGAAATGATTGAAGAAATACAAAGTTATAATGGTAAGGCACTATTTGTTACCCTGCCAGATTACATCTCCGTCGTTCATGCTGCAGAATTAGAGGCACACGGCTTTAGAAAGCTTGGCACTTTGAGCGACTATTTTGGACCCGGCATCGATGAGGTCTATTGGGGGTTTTACTTTGAGTAGTTCTTCTCCAAAAAATCCTGATGCTCCGCTGACCGATTACTTTACAACAAAAGACGGAGAAACATTCGCTGGCTTGCACCTGCTAATTGAGGTTTGGGGCAGCAAAAAGCTAACTGACCCAAGATTTATTGACCAAACGCTTTGCGAAGCCGCAAAAGCTGCGGGCGCAACAATACTGCACAGCCATATGCATCATTTTTCACCCTTTGATGGCGTATCCGGCGTCGTATTATTGGCCGAATCCCATATCTCCATTCACACATGGCCGGAACGGGAATATGCCGCTATAGACATTTTTATGTGCGGCGAATGTGATCCGCATTTAGCCGTCCCCGTTATTAAATCAGGGTTTGAGGGAAAAAAAATCTTTGTTCAGGAGCATCGCCGCGGGATTGTACAAAGCGCTTGATAAGTCATTAACTGCATAAACCTGCCATATTCACGTCAAATTCTGATAAGATAAACGCATGTAGAAATGCTGGGGGAGTCGTTTTGCGCTTACTATATTCCATTGTCGCCGTCTTAACTTTGCTTTTCTTAGCTTTCCCCTCGCCAGCGCAGGCGCAATTTGAAGACCTTGGCGGGATACTTGAGGACATATTAGGCGGTACGCCCTTGCCGGGACAAACACCGATATATGGCGAGACTGGCATCGAAAATATCCCGGTCCTGATCCGTTATGATGCAACCGAACAATACGCAGACCATGTCCTCATCCTCACAGCCTATGCCCCGAGTGATCCGAGGGGCTCTAGTCGAAAGGCTGATATGTTAGGTCAGACGCGGCTTTTATTGACGGGATTAACTCAGCCTTTACAAGTCACTATTCCTGTACCCCGTAATGTTACGAAAGACCTGACCTTTTCCCGCATCACCGCCGAAGTCATCGATGTAAATGAGAACCGCATCTTAACAACTGAACGCGATGGTATCTTTCGAGGATTAGAGGCACCGGAGCTCACGCTAAAACCAACAGGTACATATCCGTCAGCACAGCGCCGCCCAGAATTTACCAACTTTGAAGCAATAAGAGGTCAAGTCTCCCTACAGGACAGAAGCGCACGGCTCAATGGAGGAACTCTGACGATTCAGCTTTTGGAAAATGCGCTTGCAGGAGGAACTTCCGTTACCATTGCAGCTGAAAAAATTATCAACATCGACGGCATGTCGTCCCCCATCCCATTCAACTTGGATAGGGGTTTAACGGGTCAGGATACTCAGCCATCTCTCGCCTTCAAAGCCTGGGTCAATGATTGGGCAGGGCGCAAGACCCACGTCATGCGAGCTCCCGTCCCATATAATGGGCCAGATATCGAGTACCAGTTAAAGCTGGATGTGTTGGCACAGGGCTCAGATACGCGTGCAGGCCGCAATCTCAATCCGAACCTCATGGCGCAAGCGACCGTATCTGGGGAAGCCATATTTGACGCCCGTTCAGGCATGCCAAATGACGCTCGGTTAAAGGTCAAGCTAAGCCGGGCCGTTGGTGCTGTCGGAGAAAACCGCACGCTTTCAACTCAAACCATTCTCCTCAGAGGCTTTGAGGGCCGTGTTCCATTCGCCTTATCCACTGCCAGTACAAATTTTGACCCTCTAATCCCCGCCCCTCTTCTTAACCTTCAAATTGTGGATAGAGATAACCACGTTTACTTTGACAGCGGAGACGTTCCCGCCAAAGAAGGCCCTCAATCAATACAGCTCTACGCAAGACGTTATTAGGTAGAATTTACCCTAAAACATCAGCAATGCAGCTTGTCGTTCCAAAATCCTAGAGTTAAGCCAGCTATAAGCTCAGGGAAACTCGCCATGGATCGCGCAATCATTGTTCATGAAAACTTCTTACGCCGCTTAGCGGCTCAAGACTTTCCAGCGCCCCTCAGCAATCTGTCATTAGAAGATTCTGGGTTATCCAAAGACGGTCTCGCGGAGATTTTTCACGCACAACTCCTTAGTCGTCATCTTGACCTTATTGCGCGTAAGCTCTCCAAGGCTGGAAAAGGTTATTACACTATTGGATCCTCCGGACATGAAGGAAATGCAGCGATTGCATGGGCCGTAAGGCCAAGTGACATGGCCTTTTTACATTATCGTGGAGCCCCGTTTCAAATTGCGCGCTCGCGCCAAATTCCTGGACAAACACCCCTGTGGGATATGCTCCTAAGTTTCACAGCCTCTTCGGAGGACCCCATCTCCGGGGGACGCCATAAGGTACTTGGGTCGAAAGCCCTGAACATCCCACCTCAAACCTCTACCATCGCCTCTCATCTTCCCAAGGCTGTGGGTGCAGCTTTCAGCCTTGGGTTGGCAAAGCGCATAAATCCCGAGCATCAGCAGTTAGAGAATGATGGGATTATCCTGTGTAGCTTTGGCGATGCCTCGTTAAATCATTCAACAGCTCAAGGCGCGATTAACACAGCCTGTTGGAGCGCCTATCAAAATAGTGCCGTCCCCTTGGTTTTTGTGTGTGAGGATAACGGCATTGGGATCTCCACGAAAACACCGCGTGGATGGGTACAGGCATCAATGGCCCCTCGTCCCGCACTGGAATATATTAGCTGCAACGGACTGGACGCGATTGAGACCTATGCGGCAGCGCGCGAAGCTCAGCGCATCGCGCGCGCGCGCAAAAAGCCCGTCTTTTTACACATGTCTTGTATCCGCCTTTATGGACATGCGGGACCCGATGTACAGACCGCTTATCTCTGTATGGATGAAGTTGAATCCCAAGAGGCAAATGATCCGCTTCTACATACGGCTAGGCGCCTCGTTGAGAACAAAGTCATGAGCCCAGAGCAGATACTCGCTTATTACACAGAGATCGAGGCCAGAGTTGCGCGTGCAGCGGAGCATGTAACGCGACGACCTAAACTGAACTCATCCGCAGACGTGTCGGCGAGCCTAATTCCGCCCGGGCGAGCAATGGCTAAGACAGCTCCAATCAAGAAAACAGACCGAGAAAATATCTTTGGCAAAGGTGACCTGAGGGCCATGAGGCAACCACAGCATATGGCAAAACTGCTCAATTTTGCCATGACTGACCTTATGTTGGCTCATGATGAAGTCGTTATGATGGGCGAAGATATCGGACGCAAAGGCGGCGTTTACGGCGTCACGCAAAGGCTGCAGCAACGCTTTGGACCTCACCGGATGATAGACACCCTTCTGGATGAACAATCCATATTAGGACTTGCAATTGGACTGGCGCAAAATGGTTTCACGCCGATACCCGAAATTCAGTTCTTAGCCTATTTGCACAATGCAGAGGATCAAATTCGCGGCGAAGCCGCAACATTGCCTTTCTTCTCTAATGGTCAGTTTACAAATCCTATGGTGATGCGCGTGGCTGGACTAGGCTATCAACGTGGTTTTGGCGGGCATTTTCATAATGATAACTCCCTCGCCGTTCTGCGGGATATACCCGGCCTGATAATCGCCTGTCCTTCAAATGGTCGAGATGCTGTTCTGATGCTCCGTGAGGCCGTGCGGCTCGCCAGAGAAGAACAGCGTGTTGTGGCATTTATAGAGCCTATCGCGCGCTATATGACCCGCGATTTGCATGATGATGGTGATGGCGGCTGGATGTTTGACTACCCAGAAAATGGCTCACTCGCGATCGATGAAATTGGCATAGACGGCGCGGGACGAGACCTTGCAATTGTTACCTATGGCAATGGATATTATCTTTCGCTGCAAGCCGCGAAAATTTTAGAAGAAAAGCACAATATCAACTGCACCATTATCGATATGCGCTGGCTTGCGCCTGTCCCAGAAACCGCGCTGCTCGGCGCAGTTAAAGCGAGCAAATCCATTCTCATAGTGGATGAATGTCGAAAAACGGGCTGTCAAGGCGAGGCTTTACACACCCTTTTTAATACTCAAATGGACACTCCCGTTTCCCTGTTAGCATCGGATGATTGTTTCATTGCAACGGGCCCTGCCTATGGCGCGACCATGCCGTCAAAAGAAACAATTGTCGCAGCAGCCATAAAAGCGGTGAAGGAGCTATAACATGACCCGGAAAACCGCTCTTGTCATATGTCCTGGTCGGGGGGTCTATAACGCCTCTGAACTGGGCTACTTGAAGCAGTACCATGCAGATAAACTGGAGCTCATCTCTGGCTTTGACGCTCAGAGATCGGAATTAAAGCAAGAGCCCATTAGCGCGCTTGATAGCGCAGCACGTTTTTCAGTCTCAAAGTACACGCGGGGTGATAACGCTTCAGGCCTCATCTATGCTTGCTCCTATGCTGACTTTGCCGCCATTGACCGCGGCGCATATGACATCATTGGCGTGACCGGAAATTCCATGGGCTGGTATACGGCGCTGGCTTGTAGCGGAGCCCTAACAGCAAATAATGGCTTTCGCGTGGTTAACACTATGGGCAGCATCATGCAGAGCAACTCTGAAGGCGGGCAAGTGCTCTATCCTTTCGTAAACGAAGACTGGACACCTATTCCTGGCAAGAAGGGGGAGCTTGAAAATCTCACCTCAGAAATAGAAGGCCTGTATATCTCAATTTACCTTGGCGGGATGATTGTCTTCGCGGGGACGGAAAACGCGCTGACTAAGTTAGAGAAAAAATTACCCCCTCAAGGACGTTTTCCCATGCGCCTTATGAACCATGCTGGTTTTCATTCAGCGCTTCAACGCGAAAACTCCCTACGCGGAAAAGCAGACTTGCCCACGTCATTATTTTCGCAGCCCAATACTCGGCTGATCGATGGACGAGGACATCACTGGATTCCAGGTACAGTCAAGTTGGATGAATTGTGGGACTATACCTTCGGGCACCAAGTCACAGAATCCTATGATTTTACCAACGCCATTGTCAGCAGCGTTAAGGAACTGGCCCCAGAAATTCTTATCATTCTTGGGCCTGGCACCACTTTAGGAGGCGCCACCGCGCAAGCCCTAATTTCCTGTGGATGGGACGGATTGGCGTCTAAAAGTGATTTCACGACGCGACAAAAAAAGGCGCCTATTCTGGCCGCTATGGGGATGGAAACCCAGCGAAAAGCTGTGATTTAGCCATATATTAACCCTAAATTCCCTAAATACAGTTATCAACAAAGGTTGAAACACTACATCTTGTAATAATCTCTATTCGAGCTAGCGTTTACATAGAAAGAATCGCGTAAGACGATTTTCAATGGTGGTGTAAATGAGCTTTGCTGACGATAGATGTATAAGGCCCAATCCGTCTTTAAGCGGGTCCTTGTCCATGCGCTCTAATCCCATTGATGTCTTTTCCCGTCTCGCCACTGCCGAGGGCTACGATAGTGAACGCGTAGATCTCAACGAGCTCCACCTCTCCGTTCCCGGCCTTTGGTGTGACCACGACATCTCGGTCACTTGGAACCTTGGCACCGAGCAGGTTCAAATATTTCTTATATTTGAAGGCCGCACACCTGGTGGGCGTTCGGACGACATTTGCCGCCTTATGTCGCTGATTAACGAACGTCTCGCAGCTGGTCATTTTGACTATTGGGATAAGAATGAGGCATTGGTTTATCGGAATTCGGTTTCTCTGCGTGGTGGAGCCACATTACGAACCGAGCAAGCCATGGACATGATAGCTCTCGCTCTAGATGCCGCTGAGCGCGGCTATCCAGCTTGCCAATACGTTATTTGGGCAGGTAAATCTCCTGAGGATGCGCTGACATCAGCATTGGTTGATCTCGCAGCCAACCCTTAAGTCATGACGGAGCGCACACACCTCGTCGTCGGAGCTGGTAAGATGGGCGGCGCATTGCTGGAAGGATGGATTGCTTCTAAGGCCATCTCGCCAACACAACTCATTATTTTAGATCCCAACCCTGGTCAGGCCGCTCAAGACGCCATAGGTAAAGGCGCGCTACACCTCGAAAATCCAAGCAACAAACTTAAATCTATCAAATACTTACTGCTTGCAATTAAACCTCAAATGTTCAGTAAGTTAGGACCAACAATCGCTGAAGAGCTCTCAAAAGACGCGCTCATTATTTCGATTCTGGCCGGAACATCGCTTGCTAGCTTGCAGGACGTATTCAAAGACCAGTCCCTTATAAGAGCCATGCCTAATACGCCGGCAGCAATAGGGAAAGGAATTACCGCCTATACTAAAGGCTCAAATGTTTCTGCAGAGCAAACGCAAGTGACGGAAACATTGTTAGCTGCGGGCGGTAAGGTTCACCACGTCGCAAATGAACATCTCATCGATGTTGTAACGGCGGTTTCGGGTTCAGGTCCCGCTTATGTATTCCATATGACTGAGGCCTTAGAGGCCGCTGCGGTGAAAATTGGACTTCCCGAGGATCTAGCGCCCGACTTCGCGCGCCAGACAATCATTGGCGCGGCAGGACTTCTGGAAAGCTCAAATGAAACAGCCTCACAGCTCCGCAGGAATGTGACATCGCCGAACGGAACAACGCAAGCCGCATTAGATGTGTTAATGGGGCTTGAAGGATTACCATCTCTCATGCGGGAGACCGTGCAAGCCGCCCTTCGCAGGGCCAAGGAACTCGCCGAAGACTAGACAGGCAAGCGTATTAGCGCCTTGAGACCGCCTAGTTCACTATCTTCCAAACGCAGTGCACCGCCGTGAATCTGGGCGATATCGCGCGCGATGGAAAGCCCAAGACCAACCCCCTCGATATTTTGATTTCGCGCTGTATCCAATCTCTGAAATGCTTTGAAAGCCTCGCCGCGTTTTTCCGCGGGAATACCAGGCCCATCATCTTCAACAGCGATGAAGATGTTATTCTCATTCTGAGTGAGCGAGACACGGCACATATTCGCATATTTTTGCGCATTTGAGAGCAAATTCATCACGGCTCGCTCTAACGCCTGTGGCCGGATATCTGCTGTAATATTATCGTCTCCAACGAGAGTGGCGTGAGGTTCAGGCAACTTCGAAACCACATCAGCAAGAAAGCTTTTCATTTCAACAGGCTCTGTTCCCTCGCCTTCAAGACCTCTCGCAAAATCCAAATACCCATCAAGCATCGACTCCATATCTTTGATATCTTGCCGTGCAGCGTCATTTTCAACGGATTGCTCTTGCATGGCCAAATGAAGTTTTAGCCGCGTCAGAGGTGTCCTCAAATCGTGGGATACGCCCGCCAGCATAGTTGTTCTTTGCTCAATATGCCGGCGTATCCGGCCGCGCATTTTTAGAAACGACTGCCCCGCCAGCCTAACTTCAGAGGCACCTGAGGGTTTATATGTAGAGATATCTTGCCCCTTACCGAAGGCATCCGCCGCATCAGCTAATTCTGAAATAGGCCTGGCTTGATTGCGAATAAAAAGAATGGAAACAAGGGAGAGTAAAACTGTCGCCGTGATAAGCCAAAAAATGAAGACAAAGCCGGTAGGGGCAAAAACACGCTCTCTCGCCGCAATGAATCGTAAGACGCCTTCATCCACAGCCACCCTTATATCGATGTGATTGGGGTAACGGGTGGTATCAAACCAGAACTCGTCGGTGAGGCTATTTCTCAAGGAACGGCGTAGAGTTTTATCCAAGTTGGAGAAAAAAGAATCCCGCGTTGTTGCTGGCAAACTATCCCCCTCTTCCAAGGCAACAGATAGCTCCATCTTGGGGCGAAGCATATTATCCAAGCGCTCAGCACGATTGACCGATGGGCTTTGTTTATATAGCTGCACTGCAACTGAGACGTCCGCGGCGACCGAGTCTGATAGGTTTGCTGTGACCTGATTCCAGTGAGCATTAAAAAAGAAATAGGCGACCGCTATTTGCATGATGGCGATTGGCAGCATGATAATCAGCAACGCGCGGCCAAACAGACTCTTGGGGAGATATTTTTTCAAGGGCATTGGCCCTAGGCCCCCTCACCCAGAAGTCGATAGCCTTGCCCGCGCACGGTCATGATATAATCTGGTTCTGCTGGATTATCTTCGATCTTTCTGCGTAAGCGAGTCATTTGCACATCGACAGCGCGTTCTGACTTTGCGCTGATTTTTTCCGACAGGGCGAACCGGCTGACCGTTCCGCCCGCACGGCGAGCCAATAGGGTCATCAGTGCCTCTTCACCTGTTGTCAGTCGTACCCGCTCTCCATCCTTAGTCAGCACCAATCTCTCCAAATCATAACGATAGGGCCCGAACGCGACAATTGAGGCAGGCGCTGTTGTTCCAAGGCGTCTGAAGATTGCTTCGATACGCAGGACAAGTTCCTCTGGCTCGAACGGCTTAGCCAAATAATCATCAGCGCCGGTTCTAAGCCCTTCTATCCTGGCCGAAGCCTCGCCTTTTGCCGTTAAGAGAATAATCGGAACATCATTATGCTCTCTTAAGGACCGTGTCAGTGAGAACCCATCTTCCCCAGGCATCATTACATCAAGTATGAGTATATCAAAGGCCAGGCCATCCATCTTTCGCCTCGCCTCAGCCGCATCTGCAGCCGCCGACACTCGAAACCCAGCCTTGGAGAGATAGGCCCTAAGAAGCGAGCGAATGCGGTCGTCATCATCCACAACAAGAATATGAATATCGCGACGTTCAAGGCTATCAGACTCTGTACTCAAAATTTCTGCTTTCTTTTCCGACTTCTGGCTCTAATCGCTGTTGACTTCGTCCTCGTCCTGTCGAGAATGCCGCGAAATTGAAAGCCCTGCAAGAGAGCAGACCATAAAGGCGACTTTAAAATGATTGAAAAAGCATATCACGACCGCGACGGCCAAATCTGGATGGATGGCGAATTTATCGACTGGCGCGAAACGAAAGTACATGTGTTGACCCACTCACTTCATTATGGCTCAGCAGTCTTTGAAGGCAATCGTGCCTATAACGGGAAAATTTTCCGCCTCGAAGACCATACGGATCGCTTAATCCAGTCTGCTAAGCTCATGGGATATGAAATTCCATACACTGCGGAACAAATTAATCAGGCCAGCCTTGATACTTTGGCAAAGTCCGGTCTTTCAGATGCCTATATGCGGCCCGTCGCATGGCGAGGCTCCGAAATGATGGGCGTTGCTTCCAAAAACAATCAAATTCACCTAGCCATCGCGTGCTGGTTCTGGGGTAGCTATTTTGAAGACAAGATGAAAGGCATTCGCCTTTGTATTGCGGACTGGAAACGTCCAGCACCCGATACAATTCCTTGTAAATCAAAGGGCGCAGGACTTTATATGATTTGCACCCTTTCCAAAGATGCTGCCATGGCGAAAGGCTATGACGACGCATTGATGTTTGACTATAAAGGACGCGTTGCTGAATGCACGGGCGCGCATATTTTCTTTGTACGCGGTACAGAAATTCATACACCTACTTGTGATAACCTGCTCGATGGCATTACTCATGACACAGTTCTAAAGCTCGCGGCAAAGCGAGGCTACAAGGTCTTTAAACGTGACATCTACCCATCAGAAATGGAGCATTTCGATGAGTGCTTTGTAACGGGTACCGCCGCCGAAGTTACGCCAGTGCGCGAAATAGAGGGCCGTAAATTCACTCCCGGTGAAGTCTGTCACGCCCTCGCCGAGGATTATGACAATCTTGTACGCGGTAAGATGAGCCTTTAGAATCTTCTAAGCTCTAATCTTTCAGGGCAGCTCTTACATAGAGCTGTCCGGTCCAAACCGACATGGCAGCAGATAGCCACAATAGCGCCGTACCGATGAGCTTCGCGTTGGCCTTGATTGAAGGTATCGCCTCATCAATCTCTAAATAGCTTGTTCCGACGACCCAAAACAGCAACACCACGATTGATAAAAACTCAAAAGTTGTTTTCCATTTTGCAAGATTTGTTGGCGGCATAGTCCGACCCGAAAGCGCCGCATGCTCACGGCTACCAGAAACCAAAATATCGCGAAATATGATCGCAATGGCGGGCACAACTATCATCCATTCCCCGCGAACGGCGATACAAAATGCGATGAGGCAGCCCGCAACCAATAATTTATCCGCTATCGGGTCAATCATACGGCCAAAACCGCTAACAAGCTCCCAACGCCTAGCAAGGAAACCATCTAAGAAATCGGAGGCCATTGCATAAAAAATCAAGAAGAACAGCAAATATCCATTCGCGAAAGTGGACGTCGTGCCGTTTGCAAAGGCGATAATTCCCGCAATCAGAATCGGAATAATCAAAATGCGCGAAATTGTCAGAGCATTTGGCACCCACCATCCTGGGTGGCGAGATGTCACCCTTCCACTAGGCGTCATTAGCTGGACCTGCTTTGGTATTTAGAATCTTAAACCCTGTAATGAGGGAAACTATGGCCGCAAACCACAATACACCTTGCCCAATCATCCACACATGTGGAGATGAGGAAACCAAGGCATCAACATTATCTTTGCCTGAAAAGGTCATATCAAGCCAATGCGTAATCCAAGGCGAAGCCACCAATAGGCAAGTACCCAGCATCGTCAGTCCGTTTTTTATCGCGCCATACTTTGTCTCAGGCCAACCGCTCTTCATCATATCATAGCCTTTTAGCAATCCAACCAGGACTTCGCGCGCAATGATAACCCCTGCAGGCACGGCAAACATCCAGCCCAACACGCCACCTTTATGAGTGACATAGAGTAACGCCATCAACGTTCCGACGACTAATACAATATCGGCTATGTCATCAAACCAACCAAATTTTCGGTTAGGGGCATTTTCTGTGCCACCAAAATAATCATCAAGGAAATCAGTGAACGCGGCGATAATAAAGAGGAAAGACGCTAGCAACGCCATATTAAGCTCTGGCCAGCCTTTGATAATGATGAACATAATCACAGGTGTTAAAACGAGCCGTACAAAGGTGAGCGCATCCGCGATGGCTCCACCTGCTGCCGAACTGTGCTCTTCGCCCGTATTATTCGTTGAAATAGTCATGTATCTGTCTCGCCAGCTTTTGACTGACCCCCTCTACTAACGCCAAATCCTCAACGGCAGCCGCTTTCACAGCTTTGGCAGAACCGAAATGCGCGAGCAAGGCTTTCTTACGTCCCGGCCCTATGCCCGTGATACCATCAAGGGGGCTTGTAATCATCTGTTTTTTACGCTTGGCACGATGTGTACCAATTGCAAATCTGTGTGCCTCGTCGCGTAGGCGCTGGAGATAGTATAATGCAGGCGTTTTTTGAGGCAGCGTAAACGGTGCGCGTCCTGGCATGAAGAAGGTCTCACGACCTGCATTTCGTTCAGGCCCTTTAGCTATCGCGACCAAGGTCGTTTTTTCTGTCGCCCCAAGTTCATCCAGTGTATCTTTAACAGCTGAGAGCTGACCCTTCCCGCCATCAATTAGGACAACATCCGGCCATTCGAGCTGGTCATCCTTCATCAGCCTAGAGAAACGCCGCCGGAACACCTCTCGCATCATACCATAATCATCGCCAGGTTCCGTCTCAACATCTTTGATATTGAAGGTTCTATATTCCTTTTTGCGGAATCCCTCTACGCCTGCAACGATAAAGGCGCCCACAGCATTAGTGCCTTGAATGTGACTGTTATCATAAACCTCTATGCGGTTTGGCATTTCCTCTAAATCAAATGCCTTTTGTAAATCCGTTAGCAGGCGTTGCTGTGACGCTGTCTCGGCCATTTTGCGAGCCAATGCCTCTTGAGCGTTTTTCATCGCCCGATCCACAAGCAGCTTTTTCTCTCCTCGTGCAGGATTTGAAATTTTAACGTTACGTCCCGCCCGTTCAGATAGGCCCGTCTCCAACAAGCCTTTATTCGGAAGGAGCTGATTGACAAAGATACGCTTGGGGATGGGTTTGTTAAGATAAAACTGCGCTATGAAAGCGTCTAAAACTTCGGCTGTTTCATCTTCTTTCGTATGACGTGGAAAGTATGAATTATTCCCCCAATTTTGACCCGCTCTGTAAAAGAAAACCTGCACACAGCTCTGTCCGCCTTCGCTATGAATCGCAATCACATCCCCTTCAGCAAAAGTCGTCGGGTTAATGCCTCCACTGGCACCGCTCACTTGTGACATGGCATGTAGTCGGTCGCGCAGTTCTGCGGCCTTTTCGAATTTCAAATCTGCGGACGCATCCGACATCTGTTGCTGGAGTCTCTGTCTCAACGCTGCCGACTTTCCGGTTAGAAAGTCTTCGGCATCACCAATAAGCTGCGCATAGTCTTCTAGCTCAATTTCGCCAGTACAGGGCGCGGAGCACCGCTTAATCTGGTGCAACATGCATGGCCGTGTTCTTGCCTCGTAAATTGAGTCAGAACAATTTCTTAATCGAAAAGCCCGTTGGAGCGTATCTAGGGTCCGGTTTACAGCGCCCGCACTCGCAAAGGGCCCGTAATAATCTCCCTTTATATTACGTTTACCACGATGCTTGGTGATTTGCGCAGCCGGATGATCTTTACGCACCAAAATATATGGAAAACTCTTATCGTCACGCAGAAGAATATTGTAACGCGGCTTCAGGCGTTTGATCAAACTTGCCTCGAGCAGTAACGCCTCAGTTTCAGACCCGCAGACGACAAATTCCATGTCGTGGGTTGCGCGTATCATCCGCTGAATTCTAATGGGGTGCCGCTTATAAGACGTGTAAGCCGTGACCCGTTTCTTGAGGCTCTTGGCCTTCCCGACATAGAGCACATTCCCATGTTCGTCGAACATGCGATAAACTCCGGGCTTTAACGGCAAACGCGAAACGAAATCCGCAATAAGGCTGGGGCCATGTGCGGCGGGCTTGGCGTCCTTGTGCAGAGGTTTTTTGGATTCGGGCGATGGCATGAAATAAAGGTAGGGCCTTTGCCCTTATAACGCAATTCAGCGGCCCAGTTTAAACGAGACTCCGAACATCTTTGGATGAGCCGAGGCATATATGTGACGTAATACTTCCAACCTGTGATAGACCGCCCAGAATATTTGCGTGAAACTCCTTATACGTTGCCAAGTCCTGGACTTCGACTCGCAGAAGGTATTCGACTGACCCCGTGATGTTATGACACTCAGTAACATGCGGCGCAGCGTCCATAGCGCGTTCAAAGTCTTTCGCATGCTCTGTCCGTTGCCCAGAGAGTCCCACGGTTACAAATATGGTAATGGAGCCGCCCAATGCCTCTCGGTTTATCACAGCGCGATATCCCTTGATTATGCCGCTCCGTTCGAGTTCTTGGACGCGCCGCAGACAAGCTGACGCCGACAGGCCAACCTTTGATGCCAAGTCAATATTGCTGATACGGGCGTCCCGCTCCAGCACTGACAATATTCGCGAGTTAATAAGATCAATATTCGCCATTTATTGCGCCTCGAAATAAGTAACCGCCCATTTAGGCGCATAATTGCTGACATAATACCTTATTATTGCGCATACAATCACTTTTACAACAGGAATGACCATGAACATCTTACCTCTGGAAAATTATGATATGTCAGTTGAGCGCGGCTATTTATGCCGTTTCAATGCGGATCAAATAGAGTTTTCTGACGTCATGGAACATGTAAGCGATGTGGCAATGAGCCTTCCGCAAATCCTTCCAACAGGCCGCGTGCGCGAAATACTTCGCGCCCGTTTACCTGAAACAGATTTAGCGGCCTTCCTATCAAACTGCTCGGATGCCCAAGCCCGCCTAGCCATGGTTCATTATTCTTTTATGGTTCAGTCATATGTTTGGGGTGAGCCTGACGCGCCGACAACACTGCCAAAATGCCTTGCCGTACCTATGGTCGCGATTGCCGACCATCTGGGTCAACAGCCCCTGCTGCCGTATAGTTCTTACGTCCTCGATAATTGGGCGAGATTTGAAAAAGACAAGCCAATAGCGCTGGATAACATTTACATGCGGCAGCACTTCCTTGGTGGACAAGATGAAGCTTGGTTTGTCCTCATTCATGTCGCTATCGAAGCGCAAGCCGGTAGCGCGCTAGCCTTGATGGGCCCCATTGTAGAATGCGTGGAGCAGGACGACTTGGATGGTGCACAGCGCCATCTCGAAAACATGGCTGAAATCTGGGCTAAGATAAATGCAATTTTTGACCGCATGCCAGAACGCTGCGACCCATATATTTATTTCGAACGTGTTCGGCCCTATATTCACGGTTGGCGGGATAACCCTGCTCTACCCAACGGCATTATATATGAAGGCACTCGCTTCGGCTCAAAGGCTCAGGCCTTCCGCGGGCAGACCGGTTCGCAGAGTTCTATCGTACCCGCTATGGACGCCTTACTCGGCATCGGACACGCCGCCGATCCTTTGAAGGAATATCTCGATCAACTGCACATATACCGGCCAACAGAGCATCGCCGTTTCATCGATGACGTACGTGCGCGCAGCCGTCTTCGGGGCTTTGTTGAAAATTCAGGGCACAGAGGATTGGCCGACGCCTATAACGCCAATGTTCAAGCCATTTCAGATTTTCGCACCCGGCACCTCGAATATGCAGCGAGTTACATCAATAAGCAGGGGAAAACAGCGGCGGGCAATGATACAGACGTCGGAACCGGCGGGACGCCCTTTATGAAATACTTAAAGAAGCACCGAGATGAAACAAAAGCGAACCTCGTAAAGGTCTAAGGTTCGCAATGCCAGCAAGTTTCCAACTGTCCCATGCCTATCGGTCCGCCAGGGGGAAGAGCCTTAGCCTTTGTGACTAAGGTTTGCGGAGTTGCGGTTCGCTCTATATGCGCGTCGATCAATGATACTAACCAAAGGCCGTGGCCAGAACTCTTTGATGTGAGATCTTGCCGGATATCGCGTAGAACCTTATCCGCGCGCGCCTTGACGCCTGGCGTTGCATTACTGTTTGCTAGCTCCATTAAAGCGAAGATAAAACGCGCCTGCACACCCTTGGCAATCTCGCCTGTTCGATCATTGGCGGGGCGCCTCATGACATAGCTCCTTGTCGCCTGTAGAACATCCATAAAACCCAAATTCGCTGAATCGCGCCGCTTAAACTCAATGAGCCGCGCCGCTCGGCGGGGATCTAGCAAGACGTCGAAGGTCAGGTCTGCTGCCGTATCAGCCGCAGCAGTGACATCAAAGGCGGGATAAGCGGTGCGCCGGAATAGCTCTCTATCACTATCCGCAATTGAGTAACTTACCAGCGATGGCATAAGGAGTTCGAGCGTTTCGTCTTTTATATCTAGCTCTTTAGGATCTAGCGTTTGTAAAACCGCGGTCAGCGCCCGGCGTTGATCGGCAGGCGAAACTATTTCGGCAGCCTTTTGTCCATCACCATTCAAACTATAATTAAAGCTCATGCCCCCAATATATTTTGCGGCCGCCGCTGTCTGATACCGGTGATAAAGATAGATCGGCACGATGACTTTGTTCAAATCAGAAACGGGTTGGCCCTCTTGAATACGGTCGGCCCCAAAGTTCTCCAGAGCGAGCCGCCGCACCGCCATTGCCATGTTAAGGCCCTCAACAGGATCAACGCCATTATCCCAAATATTGCCTAATGGGTGAGCTGTACCAACGCCGCGTGCATCACTGTCCGCCACATATTCCAAGCCGCGGTCCAGTGCGCTCTGAACGACTGTCTCGCGCTCGGCTTCAGACAAATCCCCATAAAGCCATATGGCTGCAAATTTATCCCACTCGCCGACACCCACGCCATAAGTGTTTGAAAAATCCATCTGTCCATTGACCACGCGCACATCGGGTGCAGGATAATCCATAACAGAGCCTTTATTATAAGTACTGGCGGCGAAATTGTGCGCAAAGCCAAGGGCATGCCCAACTTCATGCGCAGAAAGTTGACGGATGCGATCAAGCGCGAGCTCAACAGGGTCATCATCATCGCCAGAATTCGTCTTTGATGTTCCAACAAGGCCTTCAAAAATCATACGGTCTTGCCTCACGCGCAGAGAACCAAGATTTACATGCCCCTTGAGCATTTCACCCGTTCGAGGGTCTGAGACGCCCCCGCCATAGGACCAGCCTCGCGTCTGACGGTGCACCCACTGAACAACATTATAGCGAATATCAAGCGGGTGGGCGTCTTCTGGCAGCACTTCGACACGATATCCATCTGGATAGCCTGCGGCGGCGAATGCCTCCTCCCACCATTTTGCGCCGTCAATCAAAGCGCCGCGAATAGGCTCGGGCGCGCCGCTATCAATATAAAACACAATCGGGTTGATCGTCTCTCCCGCTTCGTTTTTCTGAAGGCGGTAGCGTCGTGCCAAGCGAGTTTCGATTTGCCCTGCAAGAGGCGCACTATAATCATAATGCACCCTCTCAATCGCACCTGCTCGCGGATCAGACTTCAAGACTTCATATCCTTCCTCTGGCAAGCGCACGAAACTGTGGTGCTGGATAAGTGTTGCATCAAGCCCGTTAGCAGCTGTTGTTGAAAACTCTCGGCCGGGTTTTGCCGATGAGAGTGTAAAGAAGACATCCATCTCGACATTATCCGGGAAAGCAAATACGTTTGCCGTGTCCACTAAAGTTCTGTCTTTTGCGATTGAGAAGCTCCCCTCACCGCGGTCTTTCAAATACTGTTTCAGGTTTAAAATATCACTTGTCAAAAAATCAGTTAAATCAACAACAAGACCATCATTGCCTTTGATTATGTCTGCACTGGCCAGAAAAGACCTTGCAAAGCTTTCTCTCACAGCCCGTTCTTCAAGTGGATTATCGGGGCTGGCGCGATAAAGCAGGTTTTCCGCTTCGATAATGACCTTGTTACCCATCCGCCGAAACACGATGATTTTACCGCTATCCCCCCAGCCGCGATCCAAGCCGACGGGGTTAGACCCGAGACCAGCCGTCAGCCGTGCTGTGTGAATAAGCCGCAAGGAAACCCCATTCTCATCCGCTTGCGGTAATTTTGCGAAGACTTTGTTTTTATTCTCATCAACATACAGATTAATAAATCCCTCTCGGTGATCAAGTCCCGAAAGAGGATCAGACTTTGTCTGTGCCGGTTGGCAAGCTGTTAGAAGGGATGCAAAGATTGATAATATGAGAATGCGCATAATCATGTTTTCTTGTGTAGTGAGTCGATATTCTTTTCCCAGTTTTGACCATCAAACTCGATTGTCTCTGATATTTTCAATGTTCCCTCATCTATACATCTGAAATTGACGCTATATTTGTCAGGGTGGGACCTGGGTTGATAGAGAGGCTTTACTCCACAATTTGAGCAAAATGTGTGTTTCGCCGTATGTGAACCGAATGTGTAGGTCTTGAGGGCCTGCTGACCGCTAAGGAATCTCAAATCCTGATGCGGCACAAAAATGTGTTGAAAGCCAGTTTTGTTACAAATCGAACAATTACAGAGTGTTAGAGACATGCTCTCAGGCGCGTCGAACTCAAATTTTACTGCGCCACAATGACATCCACCAAAATGTTTCATAATCCCTTTTACCCACTGGACGGGAGGGTGCAATAGGAGGATATAACCCTATGACCGACGAACTATGCCAAATCTATCTCATCACGCCTCCGCAAATCTCAGATTTAGGCGAATTTTGTAAACAGCTCCGTGCGGCGCTCTCTGCGGCCCCCGTGGCGTGCCTTCAAATCCGCTTAAAGAAGATGAACGGCGACAAACCGGAAAGTTCAGATGTCATTCAGGCCTGCGAGGCTATAAAACCCATATGTCACGAATTTGGGACTCTTGTCATTATCAATGACGACCCGGATCTGGCAAAGCAGTGCGAAGCTGATGGTGTCCATCTTGGTCAGAACGACATGGACTATTTTTCATCCAGAGAACTGCTTGGCGGGGATGCCATTATCGGCGTCACGTGTCATAACTCGAAAGGCCTCGGCTTTGAGGCTGCAAATGCAGGCGCGGATTACGTGGCCTTTGGTGCGTTTTTTGAGACGCCCACCAAGGCCGCAAAATATCGCGCTGAAACGGAGATATTGGAATGGTGGCAAGAAGCCGTCGAAATACCGAGCGTCGCGATTGGCGGGATAACCGTGGAAAATGCTGCCCAAATAATAGAGGCGGGCGCGGATTTCATAGCGGTCTCCTCGGGCGTATGGTTACATCCGGACGGACCGGCCTCGGCAGTCTCGCAGCTATCAGCCTTATGTCGGGAACATTCGCGCTCGGAGTAAACTCCGCGGCCCACGCCAATACGGCAACAACCGTACAGCCAACCGTGAATTTCGAGGACGCCCTCTCAGCTTATAACGGTGGGGATGCCGTCACGGCCCTCTCCCATGCCAAGGTCGCCGCGCGGAACGGCTCAGCCGAGGCCGCTGTGATGGCAGGTTATATATTGCGCAAGGGCGAAACGGGCATCATCAACCTGAACGAAGCCAAGTCTTGGTACATGCAAGCTGCAAATCAAAATCACCCTGATGCTCTTGTGGCATTAGGCGAAATGGCCATTAAAAATGAGGCCGGACTAACGCAGTCAGATGCGGTTGCATACCTAACCCGCGCTTCGGATATGGGCCGCACAGATGCCATGCGTGCGCTATCTGATCTTTACCGCACTGGCCAAGGCACGGTACCTAGCGCGAAAAAGTCTGAAAATTTACTCAAAAAAGCATCGCAGAGTTTTGACCGTGACGCCACAAAACGTCTGGGCGACCGGCATATCGACTCAGACCCAAAGCAAGCCCTCAAATATTATGAACAGGCAGCGGATGCAGGCCATATCGAAGCCGCCTATATTGCGGGCGTCATGTATGCCGAAAATTTTGAAATCCGTCCAAATTCGGCGAAGTCAGCAGCATTGCTAAAGCAAGCAGCGGAAGGCGGCCATGCCGCCGCCCAAGCAGATTATGGCTTACTTGTCTATCAAGGATATGGCGCTGCGCGCTCCGAAGCAGAAGCCGCCAAATGGTTTGAAAAATCAGCCAAAGGCGGAGACAAAGAAGGTCAGTTCCTCTACTCGTTTACTCTCGCAAAAGGCGAAGGTGTGCAGCAGAACTTTGAAGACGCTTATTACTGGCTACTGAAGTCAGATAAAAGCGGCAATGATGAGTATGACAAAGACCGCGCGGAATTGAAAAAACGCCTTGAGGCGAATGTTGACGCAAACATTCTTTCACGCGCCCGCGCTCGCGCAAATTAAGCGCCACTCAATACTAATCTAAGAGGGACCTTGAGAGGCCTATTTAGATGTTGCTTTTTTGAGCGCAGCTTTCAGGGACTTTACCTCTTTAGTCAGTTTTGCGATTTCTTCCTGTGACTGAAAGAGTTGTGTTTTCAGCACTTCAAACTCGTCACGGCCGACAAGGTCCAAATCTGCCACGATTTTTTCGGCTTGAGAGCGGCCCATAGCTTTCATTTCGTCGCCCACGCCTTTTAGCGCTCCGACCGCGTTAGTTGCGAGGTTCGTCAGATCATCAAGAGGTCTGGATTTGCTTTGCATGGCCTTATCCTTATTTTGCTTTTAATATAGATAGGCACGGGCTAACAGTTTTTCTAGATGTGAATCAGAACAAACTGACGCAACAAAGAGGCCAACACCCTACATGTTTGCAACGATTATAGACTTATTTGGGGCGATAACCTTTCCCTCATGGATTGATGGAGAGGCCTTCAAATTAGGCCCCCTCTCAGTCAAATGGTATGGCATATCCTATATTATCGGCATTTATGGGGCTTACTTCTATGCGGCCTCAGTCGCAAAACGGCGGGATGTCTGGATAGCGAACGGCGCGACTCGCAAACCCGAATTAGTGCCGAATAAGGTAATGCTACAGGACCTCATGTTTTACTGCCTAATTGGAATCATTGCCGGCGGGCGCATTGGATATATTCTTCTCTATAGCACTTCAACTATCTGGACGGCACCGCTTAACATTTTCAAAGTTTGGGATGGCGGCATGAGTTTCCATGGAGGCTTTCTCGGCGTCTGCGCCGCAGTCTTTTATACAAAATGGCGCAAGAAACTCGACCTCTGGCGAATTGCAGACGTCACAGCGATCGGTGCGCCGCTAGGTCTTTTAGCGGTTCGCTTTCTGGGGAACTTTGTGAACCAAGAACTCTATGGCCGCGTGACAGATGTACCTTGGGGCTTTATCTTCAGCACCGCACCTGACAGTCAGCCTCGCCACCCCAGCCAGCTCTATGAGGCCTTCCTAGAAGGCATCGTGATTTTCCTTGTTCTTCGGTTACTAACAACAAGGTTCAAAGCCCTGACAAAACCGGGAATTTGTGCGGGGGCCTTTATCCTAATGTATGGCTTATTCCGCTTTATGGTCGAATTCGTTCGCGAGCCTGACGCCACGATGTTCGGCCCGCTAACTCGCGGGATGGCCTACTCCCTCCCTATGTTTGTTGTGGGTCTGGTCATCGTAATCTGGGCGGCACGACGATCGCCCGTCTCGCCAAAACGAGTGGACGATGCAGCCGCTTAAAGACAGGCTCATTGCCAAGATTAACGCCGAGGGGCCGCTCTCGATCGCGGAATATATGACCATCTGCCTGCTCGATCCTGTTCAAGGGTATTACCCCACTCGCGATCCACTGGGCTCAGATGGAGACTTCATTACTGCCCCCGAGATCAGCCAGATGTTCGGTGAGGTCATCGGCCTCTGGTGCATTCAGACATGGCAAGATATGGGACGCCCCAATAGGCTCCATCTTATCGAGTTAGGTCCAGGCCGCGGTATAATGATGAGCGATATCCTCAGGGCCGCGCAGCTCGACAAGGCGTTCATGAAAGCTGTTAACGTCACACTGATCGAAGCATCTCCGGCATTAGAAGCCGTGCAAGGAAAGACGCTGAGCAGCGCACCCTGCCCGATTAGTTGGGCGGCGAGTTTGGACAAAGCGCCCCAAGGACCTGCTATCATTATCGGCAATGAATTTCTGGATTGCTTGCCCATTCGGCAATTTATTCAAAAAGACCGTTTCGCGGGACGTGCAGGATGGCAGGAACGTATGGTTGCTGTTGATGATGGAAATCTACGATTTGGCATCTCTCCCGCGAGCATTTCAGAAACCGTGCAGGCGACCCTTCCCGCCGCGCAAGAAGATGCGAAGGATGATGACCTGTTGGAAGTTTGCCCCGCAAGCGCCCAAATCGTCGATCAAGTCAAAGCGCGGTTTGATCGAGATAGCGGCCGCGCCCTCTTTATTGATTACGGTCCCGAGACCACCGAATTTGGAGATAGCTTGCAGGCCCTCAAACGCCATAAGAAAGTAGGCGTCTTCTCTGACCCTGGAAATACAGACTTAACAGCGCGTGTGGACTTCGGCGCCTTGCAGGAGTTGGCGAGAGCTGTTGACCTCCCTGTCACCCTACCCGTTCCGCAACGTGAGTTCCTCTCCAAGTTGGGGCTAGAAATGAGAGCCGTTGCTCTATCTCGAGCCCAGCCAAACTCTAAAGATAAAATCGCGCGTCAACTTCATCGCCTCACAGCAAGTGATGAAATGGGCGAACTCTTCAAGGCGATATGTTTTCAATCAGAGGGGCTTAGCCTGCCGCTAGGATTTAGGGAACTTGCGTGAACGCCCCCTTCAAAACTCATGAGCTACTGAGCCACCAAGGCATAGCCCATGGCTTTTTTGGACGCCAAGGCGGAGTCTCTGATGGGCAATATTTAAGCCTTAATGTAGGACAAGGCTCACAAGATGTGCCTGAGAACATCACTGAAAACCGCAAGCGAGTCGCCACTGCACTGGGCACATCAACGCCGAAACTCTTAAGCTTGTCTCAGATACACAGTACCGAAGTGTTGATTGTGGATACCCCGTTTTTGGGCCAGCCGCCTAAAGCGGACGGCTTGGTGACTAAAACGCCGGGGCTTGCAATCTCCGCTCTCGCCGCGGATTGTGGCCCTGTGCTTTTCTGTGACCCGCAGGCAAAGATTATCGGCGCTTGCCATGCCGGATGGCGAGGCGCCCTATCAGGAGTTACCACACAAACGATACGCGCTATGGAAGGGCTAGGAGCAGAGCGAGAGAATATCCATGCGGTGCTGGGCCCTTGTATTAGCCAAGATAACTATGAAGTTGGCCATGACTACCGCGATAGCTTTGTCGCTGAAAACGAAGCCCATGACCGCTTTTTCCGCCTGGGTCCGAATCAGAAACCGCATTTTGACCTCAAGCGTTTCATTTTGGCGAAACTGCGCCGCGAAGGTGTAGAGAAAATCGACGCCCTTCCAAATTGTACATATGCGGAACCGGAAGCTTATTTCAGCTATAGGTACAATTCGCATAATAGTTTGGGCGACTATGGCCGCAATATTTCTGCTATTATGCTGACAGAATGATTTACATTACAGCATTGTCACCTTAAAGGACGTCACAAATATAACACATAGCTCGAAGGTGAATGAGCCCATGAAATTGATTAGCGGTACCGCCAACGAACCCTTGGCGCGAGGCATAGCTGATGTGCTCGACGTTCCTTTGACTCAAGTCGACATTGAACGCTTTCGCGATCAAGAGATTTTCGCCAAAATCAACGAAAATGTCCGCGGCGAAGATATCTTCCTTATTCAGCCGACATCCGCGCCCGCAAATGATCACCTCATGGAATTGCTTATCTTAATTGACGCGTTAGTCCGTGCCTCGGCAAAACGCATCACGGCTGTTGTGCCCTATTATGGGTATGCACGTCAGGACCGTAAAACTGGTGGACGGACACCTATTTCAGCCAAACTTGTGGCTAACCTCATCTCCAAGGCAGGCGCACACCGTGTTCTCACCGCAGACCTACATGCTGGACAGATACAAGGCTTCTTTGACATTCCGACAGATAACCTTTTTGGTCAGCCGGTTTTTGTCGATGACATCAAGGATAAGTACTCCAAAAAGGATAGAGAAAATCTTCTCTTTGTCTCCCCGGATACAGGCGGCGTGGTTCGAACGCGCTCTATCGCCAAACAATTTGATGCCGACATTGCTATTGTTGACAAGCGCCGCCCCAAAGCAGGCGAAAGCGAAGTGATGAATATTATCGGTGATGTGGCTGGCCGTAGCTGTATTCTTTATGATGACATTATCGATTCAGGTGGCACGCTTTGTAACGCTGCTAAAGCCCTGAAAGATCACGGCGCAAATTCCGTCTCGGCTTATATCACCCACGGTGTTCTCTCTGATCCCGCCGTAGAGCGCATCAATAAGTCCGAACTTACCGAACTCGTTATTACGGACTCTATCGCACAGCCTGACAAGGTCAAAAAGTGTGACCGAATTCGCGAAGTCTCCATTGCTACGCTTCTTGGCGAAGCTATTCGCCGGATCGCAAATGATGAATCAGTTTCAAAGCTGTTTGGATAAGCTTTACCAAACCTGCAACTTGTCCTCGCATCAGAGCGAATATTGTCTATAAGCACCTCCAAGGTAAAATGGAGGGCCAACGGCTATGAACCTACTCGATATGATTATGAGCGCTCAAGGCGGCGCAGCAGCACAGCAGGCTGGTGCTCAACTTGGACTAAACCAACAACAAAGCCAAAGCGCAATCGCTGCGCTTCTTCCGGCAATTTCCTCTGCACTCAAGCAGAACACGGCTAGCCCGCAAGGCCTCGCCGGTCTCCTTGGTGCGCTTCAAGGTGGAAATCACGAGCAATATTTGGAAAACCCACAAATGCTCGGGCAACCCGAAACTGTCAATGATGGCAATGCTATTCTTGGCCACCTCTTCGGATCCAAGGATGTTTCCCGCGCAGTCGCAGGGCAAGCCGCTCAAAAGACAGGGCTTGGCGCTGACGTGCTAAAAAAGATGCTCCCCCTTGTTGCAACAATGGCGATGGGAAGCTTGTCTAAGCAAACACGTCAACCCGACATGAAGTCAGCCTTGGCTGGTCTTGCCATGCAACACCTGATGGGCGGTAAGCAATCAGGCCTTGGTGCAATTTTGGGCGCCGTGACAGGTGCCAATGGGCGCCAACAACGTCAGGCCGAAGCCACACGTCAACAAGGCATGGGCATCCTCGGCAAGTTACTAGACGCTGATGGTGATGGCTCCATGATGGATGACGTTCTGCAAATGGCCATGAATGCGCGCCGTTAAAGATGACTAGATTAAAAATAAAAAGCCCGCTCGAATGAGCGGGCTTTTTTTTGCCTAAAGCTTTGAAAGATTAGCTACCGTCAGGCACCCTTTCGGCATTTGCCATTTCAACTTCTTTCTCCCAGCCTTTGGTGAACATACCCACCAAGAAGACAACAGCACCGACCCCGATAGCGAAGGTCGCAATCATCTTAAACAGGGCTGGCATCTCAGCAACATTTTCAGGGTCGAACCCACCCGCCATAAGTCCAGCGATAATGTTACCCATTGAATAGGTCAGGACGAAAAGGCCCATCATTTGTCCGAGGAAACGTGGGGGCGACAATTTACTCACGGCCGAGAGTGAAATCGGACTGAGTACTAACTCACCTACCGTGTGTAAGAAATAGGTCATAACCAACCAGAAAATCGCGACCTTGCCTTGAGACGCTGCATCCGCAGCAAAGATCATAACGACAAAGCCAAGCCCCATGATAATCAAACCCACGCCCATTTTTAGACCATAACCAGGCGTCATCATACGTTTACCGAGCCATATCCAGAATATAGCGAAGAATGGCGTCAGTGTTATAATGAAAAATGGATTCACATTCTGCAGCCATGTCGTCGGTATTTCAAAATCTCCGACCATCCGGTTGGTAAAGTCCTGCCCAAATAGGTTGAGTGAGGAGCCTGCTTGTTCGAAACCAGACCAAAACATGGTCGAAGCAACGCAAACTAGCATGAAAGCCCACATACCTTTTTTCTCAACAGGAGACAGGTTTCCGAGAAAATAAACCCAGAAGAAGTAGATGAAAAATATACCAACAAACGTCACAGCGACAAATTTGGAAGCAACGATTGGATCAAAACTCAATTGACCCGATAGCATCAGCAGAGTGATTATGGCCAAGACTGCTAAGAAAGCTGTTATAGCTAACCAACTCTTCTTCTGAGCGCTCTCAGATAGCGGAGCCGCAGGTCCATCCCCTGCCCCTTTGAGGTTCTCTCTTGTAGACCAGAAAACAACCAAGCCGAGAGCCATACCAATAGCTGAAGCTCCGAACGCCCAGTGAATGCCTTGGTTTTCATAAAGCCAGCCACAGACTGTATAGCCAATAAGCGAGCCAATATTTATGCCCATATAATAAAGCGCGTAACCACTATCTCTGCGTTCATCTTGAGAACTATAGAGTTGCCCAACAACCGCGGAGATATTGGGCTTCAATAACCCCGTGCCCAATACGACTAATATCAAACCGATGAAGAAGCTCTTGTCGCTCGGAATGGCTAGCACAATATGGCCGCACATGATGATTATGCCGCCATACCAAATGGCCTTCTGGCTCCCAATCATTCGGTCAGCAATCCATCCACCGGGCAATCCCATAAAATAGACGGAAGCGGTATAAAGACCATAAATCGCCACAGCTGTCGCTGTACCAATGGCTAAGCCACCTTCAGCAATCGCCGCCGTCATAAACAAAACGAGTAGCCCGCGCATGCCATAGTAACTCATGCGCTCCCACATTTCGGTTGTGAATAAGGTGAGCAGACCTTTCGGGTGCCCGAGGAAGCTTTTATCCATTTCGGTAGGTGTCATCGCATTAGAGTCCCAAGTAATTTTATTTTTTTAACTCTTTGCCTTGCTCGCTGAGGGCTTACAAGTATTTTTTGTCTGGCAATCATTTATACTTCAGCAATATTTTTCACATTATATTTAAATTAGAGGTTGAGAATCCTCAGCACTTGCGTAATCAAGCGAAGCATCTTGCGTTGAAGGGGACCAGATTGCGACATCGACTTATTAGTCTAACCACAGCATTGTCTTTGCTGGCACTACCTGAGTTTGCCTATTCGCAAAACTCTGATGTTTCGTCGACTTATGATCCCGCCTATTTTTCGCAATTCCAGCCAAACACCGCGCTAGACATGGTTGGCCGAATACCGGGCTTCTCAATTGAGGAGGATGACGACGATGAACGCGGCTTTGGACAAGCCAGTCTTAATATTCTTATAAATGGGCGCCGGCCCTCTTCTAAATCTTCAGGCGCCGACGAAATTTTAGGCCGAATAACCGCCGACAAGGTTACGCGAATAGATATTGTTGATGGTGCCTCCTTAGATATCCCCGGCCTGTCGGGACAAGTCGCCAACATCATTACTAGCACCGGTAGTCTTTCGGGGAGTTGGAATTACGCCGCTCGCTTTGAAGAGCGAACAGAACCTCAACTCACCGAAGGAGGAATTTCTATTAGCGGATCGAACACAGCTGGTAACTTCGAATATGCAGCTAGCCTCAATCATGGGATATTCACCTATTCTGAATTGGGCGATGAGGTGTTCTTTAATGGGGCTGGCGCTTTGCTACAAGATCGCCGCGAAGACGCTGCCTTTGAGCAGACACGGCCCGAGGCAGATGTGAACCTAAGCTTCACGCAAGCAAATGGGAATGTCGCTAACCTCAACTTATCAACGGGATTAAAAAACCGAAACTTCAATGCAATCGAAGACTTTTTGGGCGTTGCGCCCGGCCAACCCACTGGGCAAAGCTTTTTCAGCTCAGGAGAGGACGAATATGAATATGAAGTTGGCGCGGATTATAGCTTCCCAGTAGCCAATGGGAACTTAAAGCTGATCGGATTAAACCGTTATGAAAACAGTGATTTTAATACAAGTATTGATCTCAACATCTTTGGCGACGCCCCAATCCGGCAAGATTTCAACACTCACGACAAAGAGGGAGAGCTTATTGGTAGAGCTGAATATAGTTGGAAGTCGGCGGCCTCTAACGATTGGCAACTCTCATGGGAAGGCGCATTTAACTACTTGGACAGCACCACCGAATTTGCTTTGAACCGAGAATTTTCAGATCCTGAAAATGTTCGCGTTGAGGAGAAGCGTACCGAAGCCAACCTCACCCATAGCCGACGTGTCTCTGATAAGCTAAACTTCCAAGCCTCGCTAGGAGCTGAGTATTCCCAAATCGAAGTCACCACCAATTCGCAACCAGGTGAAGGCTTTTTCAGACCGAAGGGATTCCTTTCACTCAGCTATGACGCAACCGCACGTTATACATGGCGAACGAAGATTGAACGCGCTGTGGGGCAGCTAGATTTTACAGACTTCAGGGTCTCCCGCAGCCTTACGGATGGAACCGCAAATAATGGTAATGTAAACATCGTTCCGACCCAGAGCTGGAACGGCGAAATTGAACTCGAACGCAAAGACGACAAAGTTCTTTCGGGATCGCTAAAAGTCTTTGCCAACTACATCGAAGACCCCATTGATCGCATCTTGTTTCCAGACGGCAGCGAAGGCCCCGGCAACTTAGACCATGCTTGGCTTTATGGGCTAAGCGGAAACGCGACATGGCTGTTAGATAGTTATGGGCTCAAAGGCATGCGAATAGAAGGCACGGGGAGCCTTCAAGATAGCTCAATTGAGGACCCCGTTACACTTGAAAACAGACGTTTAAATCAAACGGATCTCTATTATTATTACCTAAGCCTGCGCCACGACATTCCAAATACGCCATGGGCTTGGGGCGCAAATTTCGAGCAGTCTCGTGAAAGCCCTTTCTTCCGGCGCGACGAAATCCGAGACATCACATTCGATCTCCCATTCATCGACTACTACATCACTCATAAGAATGTCCTGGGCATGACAGTTTCGCTGAAGCTGCAAAACACACCTCACTGGACGCTAGATCGAGAGAGATTGGTGTATGACGGTGACCGAAATAGTGACCTTGTCCGTCGGGAATTTGTATCCCGCTCTAGAGGGAACCGTATCAGCCTTGAAATTTCTGATACGTTCTAACTAGTATCGGCCTAGTAGCGGCAGTCTTCATAGGCGCGAAGAATATCCCCGTCCC
>JAHDCL010000009.1:0-4465 GCA_020629875.1 Hellea sp. | reverse complement strand
CTAGTATCGGCCTAGTAGCGGCAGTCTTCATAGGCGCGAAGAATATCCCCGTCCCATTCAGTCTTATACTTCTCAATGAGCAAGTCCGCATTGGACTTCCCTGTTTTCACAAACTCGTCCAGTTCCTGCAGGAAAATGGTTTCATTCTCGCCATGGGCATTGAGTCGTTTGCGCGTATTTAAGCCGCCTCGCGAAATTTCCAGTGCTGCCATTGCTAGCTCACGAATAGTTTTATTCCTGAACGGTGTCTGCAGGCCCATCTTAGGCACATCTCGGCGTAATTGATCCCGCTCCTCTGCCGTCCAGTCCTTCACAAGATCCCAAGCGGTATCGAGCGCGGCTTGGTCATATAGCAGCCCCACCCAAAAAGCCGGCATGGCACAGAGTTCGCCCCACGGCCCTGTATCGCAGCCGCGCATTTCAAGAAACGTTTTCAGGCGCACTTCTGGAAAAATGGTAGAGAGGTGATCATCAAAGTCAGACAGTGTTGGCTTCTCTCCCGGCACCACATCTAATTTACCATTCAGAAAATCCCGAAAGGATTTACCAGAAGCATCGAGATAATCCCCGTCCCGATACACAAAATACATCGGAACATCGAGCGCATAATCGATATATTGTTCGAACCCAAAGCCCTCATCGAAAACAAAGGGCAACATACCCGTACGGTCGGCATCCGTGTCGAGCCACACGCGTGAGCGGTAGGATTTGTAACCGTTCAGCTTACCTTCCAAAAAAGGTGAATTGGCAAATAAGGCGGTGGCAATGGGTTGGAGCGCAAGGCTGACCCGAAACTTTTTGACCATATCTGCCTCAGAAGAAAAATCGAGATTAGTCTGAACCGTGCATGTGCGGAACATCATCTCTCGGCCCATTGTTCCAACCTTTTGCATATAGTCACGCATGATTTTGTACCGTCCCTTGGGCATCACGGGCACGTCTTCCAATTTTGTATCCGGCCTAAAGCCCAGCGATATGAAGCCAGCCCCAATCTCATCTGCAACTTCTTTGACTTCGCGCAAATGTTGCGAGACCTCTCGGCAGGTCTGGTGGACATGTTCAAGAGGAGCCCCCGAGAGCTCCAATTGTCCGCCTGGTTCAAGACTAACCGACGCGCCATCGCGTTTTAAAGCAATGATATTCGGGCCTTCGAAAACGGGTTCCCAGTTAAAGCGCTGGAGGCCTTCGAGAATTACTTTGATACCACCCTCATAGGGAATCGGCTTGAGGGATTTGAGGCAGAATCCGATTTTCTCATGTTCCGTGCCGATACGCCAATCGGCTTTGGGTTTACACCCTGCCATGAGGTGTTCAATCATCTGGGATTTACGTTCAATGATGGGAGAATATTTAGCCATATGGGGCCTTTAATCAGGTTGGTCAGCCCTCGCAAGCCGATAAGCGAAAATGTGATAGGATGTCCTACATTCTAATGCTCATCACTTGGACTTTACTTTTTCACCTAAAATGACGTTTTCACCCGAATATTTTTCCAATATCGCAGCGTAATGAGTCGGAAAGAGGCGGTAAGCGAGAGAAATAATCCTCGAATCAGGACCTATGAGAATACGTTTTTTCTTCTTGGCCGCCCCCTTGAGGATAACCCTTGCTGCTTTCTCGGGCGAGGTAATAGCCATTTTATCAAAATTGGCATCAAGCTCTTCGCGCGTGGCCTCTCCAATAGGCATTTTATCGACTTTTGCATTTCTCGCCACATTTGTTGCTATGCCGCCAGGATGCACGCAGCATATGCCGACACCCGTGCCTTTAAGTTCCTGCGCCAAGGTCTCCGTAAAGCCGCGCACAGCAAATTTTGACGCGCAATAATGGGTCTGCCCTGCATAGCCAATAAACCCAAATACACTGGAAATATTTACGAGCGTGCCCTTTTTAGCCAGAAGCTGGTCAATAAAGGCCTTGGACATGCGCACCACGCCCCAAAAGTTCACATCCATCACCTTTTCCATGGAGCCTAGCGGCGTATCGACAAAATTCCCAACCCGAGTCAGCCCGGCATTATTGAAAACATAATCGGCTGGTCCCAGCCCCGCTTCGACTTTGCTGGCATAATCGGCAATCGCCTGCGCATCGGCCATATCAAACACATCACTCATGACTTTATTCGCGCCGCCTACCATTTGTACCGTCTCTTCCAGCCCTTCAGCATTTATATCCGATAGCGCCAACTGCGCCCCGCGCGAGGCGAGGTCCAAAGCAAGCGCTCGCCCTATGCCCGATGCGGCCCCTGTAATGACGCAAATCTTATCCTGGTATATGTTCTTCATTCTGCCGCCATGACGTGTTTGGAGGCTTTAGAGAACACTAAGGCCCCATCATCAATCGAGTCTTCGAGCATTAGTTTCTGATCAAGTTTGTAATCCTGAATATTTAGCCAAGGATGATGGTCGCCTTGCGCCGGAAGTTTGTCCATCACCCGCTGTAAGTAGCCCGCTTGAAAGTCGATCCAAGGATTTTTCGACATGCCATCAGGCGCTGTTGGCACCACACGGCTATAATCCCGCTCCTTCATGTAACGCCGAAGTCTTACAGCAAATTGTGACATTAAATCGGCCCGCAGCGTCCAAGAGGCATTCGTATAGCCAAAAACAGAAATCAGGTTAGGGACGCCAGAATACATCATTCCTTTATAGCCAAAACTATCAGCGGGCTCGGCAGGTTCACCATCAACAATAATCTCGGCTTCACCATTAAAAACGACGTTCAATCCCGTGGCTGTTATGATGACATCCGCATTGAGGATCTTGCCCGATTTGAGTAAAATTCCGTCAGCAGTAAAGCGTTCAATATGGTCGGTCTCAACGCTTGCGCGGCCCTCACGGATGGCGACAAACATATCCTCATCAGGGATCATGCAGACACGTTGATCCCACGGATTATAACGCGGATTAAAGTGAGTTTCGACGGGATAGTCCTTGCCCAGCGCTTTCTGGGTTTTCTTTCGAAACCACTCCCGAGCTTTTTCCGGATTCTTCCGCGATTTCTTATACATGTAGCGCGAAATCCCAATATTTTTGGCACGGTTCACCTTAAAAGCCAGTTTGGCCGGCAGAATAGCATTCAAAACATTTCCGAGATGGTCTTTAGAAGGGATCGACGCAACATAGCTTGGCGAGCGCTGCAACATGGTCACATGTTTGGCGCTCTGAGCAAGTTCAGGAATAAGGGTTACAGCCGTCGCGCCGGAACCTATGACGATAATTTCTTTACCCGTAGGATCAAACGCCTCGGGCCAATGTTGGGGATGGATGATATCGCCCTTAAAATCTTCACGTCCCCTAAACTCCGGCGTATAGCCTTCACTGTACTTATAGTAACCAGCAGCCGACATCACAAAGCGCGCTTGAACCTCGCGCATTTGACCTGAATTCACGTCTTTGATTGTCACCGTCCAGAGGTCATCTGTTGCGGTAAAACTTAGCCTTTCGACCTTCGAACCAAATTGGATATGAGGCGTAACGCCATATTCCTCGGCAACGGTTTCCACATAATTTTTAATGCTGGGGCCATCGGCCAGAAACTTATCACCAACCCACGGACGAAACTCATATCCCAAAGTCAGCATATCCGAATCCGAGCGGATTCCTGGGTACCGAAACAAATCCCACGTGCCGCCTATCGCCTCTCGGGTCTCTATAACAGCAAGGCTGTCATTCGGGAAAGCCGTCTTAAAACGACACGCCGCGCCAATGCCCGAAAGCCCTGCGCCGATGATTAGGGTGTCGTAAATTGGTGCGTCCATAGCCCAGATATGACGTAAAGAGACAGTAGCAGCAAGTTATGGCAGAAATTCAGTTTTGAATACGCACTTATACCCAATCGCCCTGCTCGGCCTGCCATAGGGTTAGCAGGGACAGCGCCGCTGTATCCGCACGCAATATTCGCGGGCCGAGAGAAACGGGCGTAACGAAATTTTGGGCACGCAACAGCTCGCGTTCTTGCGGGGTAAAGCCACCTTCGGGACCAATGAGGATTCCCGCAGGGCCATGAATGTTTTTGAGGGCCTTGGCGGCAGGATAGGCATCGCCAGCCTCATCTGCAAAAATAAGCGTACGGCTTTTATCCCATCCATTTAACAACGCTTCCAGTTTTTGCGTCTCGGCAATCGCTGGAACATCGAGCCGTTCGGTTTGCTCCGCCGCTTCGATAGCTTGGAGACGCGCTCTATCGGCATTAAATTTGGGAAATTGCGTTCGCGCCGTGATGACGGGCTGAAACGCTCTAACGCCCAACTCAGTCGCTTTTTCGATAATGAAGGCCGTACGGTGTTTACGTATAGGGGCAAAACAGAGGACTATATCTGGACAGGATTGAGGTGCTCGTAATTGCTCGGTTAGGGTCAATTCTGCTCTTCGCTTTGAGACAGAGCTTATCTCAGCCCGCCATTCACCGCTCTCATCATTAAAGAGCCGAACAGCGTCACCCTCACCTTTGCGCAACACATTGC
>JAHDCL010000008.1:22185-51991 GCA_020629875.1 Hellea sp. | reverse complement strand
AACCCGAAGCCATTACCACGCCGACACTGCTCATGAGCGCGATTTCAGATCAGCTCGCGCCTTTAACGGATATGCGAGAGCTGCGTGATCGTCTCGGCGGACCGAGTGAACTTTTTACCTTCACTTCACTTTACGGCCATGATGCGTTCTTGAAAGAATATGACGCTATGAGTCCAAGATTGGCGGAATTTTGTGGGGGGCTAGTGTGAAAACACCTGACAAAACTTGGTTCAAAAACACGCTAAAGATATTTATATATTTCAGTTTGCTTTTTGGAATTATTTCAACCTCACTAATGATTATTAAAACTGCGTTGCATGGTTTTGATAAAGTATATTTGGAAATCGTTTTTAGTTTAACATTTTTTGCTCCTGCTCTGGTTACTGCGGCTTTTTGTTTGCCAGAGTTGTTATTTGGAAAATCTCATGACCGATAAACGTACAAAAATAATTCAAGCCGAGATTGGCGATGATCCTGCTTATGGCGCAGTGAACCCGCCGCTTTATCTGTCCTCGACCTATCGCTTTAAATCCATCGATGAGAAGGGGCCCTTTGATTATGGCCGCACCTCTAACCCCAACCGTCACGGTTTGGGCCGCGCTGTGGCAGATCTCGAAGGCGGGGCCCATGGCGTTGTCACCGCGACAGGTATGGCGGCGATAGATTTGGTGCTGAACCTGTTCAAAGCAGATGAGCTTATCCTCGCCCCGCATGATTGTTATGGCGGCACGCACCGTTTGCTGACGCACCGCGCCGAGCAGGGACGTTTGCGCGTTCTATTCATAGATCAAAATGATGCGGCCGCTGTGAGCGCTGCGTTGGCGCAAAAGCCTTCACTCGTGATTATTGAAACGCCGTCAAACCCGCTTATGCGCCTTGTCGATATCAAATCCCTTTGCGCGGCGTCCAAAAAAGTCGGGGCCTTGACGATGGTGGATAACACTTTCCTCTCGCCCGCGCGGCAACAGCCTTTGGCCTTGGGGGCAGATTTTGTCATGCACTCCACCACAAAGTACCTCAACGGACATAGTGATGTGATCGGCGGCGTGGTTGTGGCCAAGACAGCGGAGCATGGCGAGCGGCTGGCCTGGTGGGCGAATTGCGTGGGTATTACAGGCGCGCCTTTTGATAGCTATCTGACATTGCGCGGCATGCGCACGCTCTTTGCGCGCATGGACGTCCAAGAAGCCAATGCCATGGCCATTGCGAAGTTCTTGCACAAACATAAAAAGGTTGAGCGCGTTTATTATCCCGGCCTCAAATCTGACCCTGGCTACAAACTCGCGAAGAAACAGCAAAGCGGCCCCGGCGCAATGCTCTCCTTTGAGGTCAAAGGCGGCTTTGAGCAGACCAAAACTGTGCTTGAGGCGGTTAAACTTTTCCAAATGGCCCCGAGCCTTGGCGGCGTTGAGAGCTTAATGTGCTTCCCAACGACCATGACTCATGGCGGGATGGCGCCGGAGGCGCGCGAATTAGCGGGCATAAAAGACACGCTTATCCGTATATCGGTCGGATTAGAGGCGGCTGAGGACCTGATTGAGGACTTATCGGCATCACTTTCCCTAATTTGACCCTTTAGAGGCATAAAATTATCCTACTTGGGGGATAATTTGCAATGTAGGGGCAAAATTTTGTGTTGCACCATTTGTCTGTTTACAATAATTAACTTCTCACGTTAAAGGAATACCATGAACCCGCATAAGCAAGAGAACGAGCCAAAAGTGAAAGTCGCCAGCCGCGCTGTGCCGTCTGTCATGCCTGTCCTCGTCCTCCTTCTGGTGTCAGTTGTGGTGCTTCTTATTAACGGAGCGTTGAGCGGGATATAGGTCGAATTAAAAGAACCTACAAAAACCCGCTCCGAAATGAGCGGGTTTTTTGGTTTTAAAGAGTAAATGATGACAAAACGAAGTGATGCAATCGTAAAAGGCCCCAGCCGTGCCGCCGCGCGGGCCATGCTCCGTGCCACGGGGATGGATGACGAGAATTTTGAAGGCCCAATGATTGCGGTTTTCAATACATGGACCAATATGGGCCCGTGTAATATGGACCTTGATAAGCTCGCAGTTCCCGTTCGCGCCGGCATTCGCGCAGCGGGAGGAACGCCTGTCGATTTTAACTCCATTGCGGTGTCCGACGGTATCACAATGGGCAGTGAAGGCATGCGGGCCTCGCTTATGTCTCGCGAAGTTATCGCAGATTCAATTGAATTAGCTGTCAAAGGCCACAGTCTTGACGGCGTTATTATTTTGGTGGCCTGCGATAAGACAATTCCTGCTGCGGGCATGGCTCTGGCGCGGATGAATATTCCGGGTGTTGTGCTTTATGGCGGCTCTATCATGCCCGGTAATCACAAAGGCAAGGACCTTTCCGTACAAGACGTGTTCGAAGCGGTCGGTGCCTGCGCGGCGGGTATTATCGATGACGCCGAATTAAAAGAAATTGAGAAGGCCGCTTGCCCCGGAGCGGGCGCTTGCGGTGGTCAATTTACGGCCAATTCCATGGCCATGGCGATGACCTTCCTGGGGCTTTCTCCTATGGGCGCGAATGATATTCCTGCCGTCTCAGAGGATAAAAATGACAGCGCCTTTCGCGCCGGACAAATCGTGGTTGAGTGTGTGAATGAAAACCGCCTTCCGCGCGAGATGATTACTAAAAAGTCTCTCATGAACGCCGCGATTGCTTTATCTGCGACAGCGGCCTCTACAAATGCGATTTTACATTTGCTTGCGATTGCGACGGAAGCCGGCGTTACCGATTTTGATATTGATGCCTTTGATGAGATTTCTCGAACCACACCTGTGATTGGAGATTTGAAGCCGGGCGGGAAATATATGGCCTATGACCTCTACGCTGCGGGCGGTTCAGCCCTTATCGGCAAGCGCCTTGTTGACGATGGGCGTATTGATGATCAGCCAACGGTAACGGGTCGTTCTATTTTTGAAGAAATTCTCGACGCCAAAGAAACCGAAGGTCAGGATGTTGTTCGTCAGTTCAAAGACCCGGTGAAAGCTCGTGGCGGCTATGGTATTCTCTATGGTGATCTCGCGCCCGAGGGCTGCGTGGTGAAACTTGCCGGTCACGGCGCGCTTTTCTTTGAGGGCACCGCCCGTGTCTTTGAAAGTGAAGAAGAGTGTTTCGAGGTTGTTCAAAATAACGGCATTAAAAAGGGTGATGTTGTCATTATCCGAAATGAAGGCCCTTGCGGCGGCCCCGGCATGCGCGAAATGCTAGGCGTCACGGCGGCCCTTGTCGGTCAAGATCTTGCCGACCATGTTGCCTTGATTACCGATGGGCGCTTTTCCGGAGCGTCATATGGATTCGTGATTGGTCACGTCGCGCCCGAGGCGGCCCATGGCGGCCCGCTCGCTTTTGTAAAAGATGGCGATAAAGTTACGATTGATGTGGAAGCCCGCACAATTAACGTTGATGCTGATCTGGACGCGCGTAAGACAGGCTGGACGCCGCCTAAACCAAAATATCCAAACGGCGCTTATGCCAAATTTGCCAAGCTTGTTGGCTCAGCCTCAAAAGGGGCTGTCACTTCATTCCCATTTGATAATTAATTAGAAACTCAAGGACTAACTCCCATGTCATCTCTCGATATTTATTACGATAAAGATTGCGATCTTTCGATCATCAAGAAAAAGAAAGTCGCCGTTCTCGGTTACGGTTCCCAAGGCCGTGCCCACGCGCTTAACCTCAAGGATAGCGGCGTTGATGTTGTTGTCGGCCTGCGCCCCGAGAGCTCAACAAATAAGAAAGTTAAAGCTGACGGCCTTGAAGTAAAAGCAACTGCTGACGCCGTTAAGGGCGCAGATGTTGTCATGGTTCTTACGCCAGATGAGCTGCAAGCTAAAATCTACCGCGAAGACATTGAGCCTAATATCAAAGAAGGCGCAACGCTGGCCTTCGGTCACGGCTTTGCCATCCATTACGGTCAAGTTGCACCGCGCCGCGACTTGGATGTTATCATGGTCGCGCCAAAAGCGCCGGGTCACACAGTGCGTAATGAATTTACAAATGGCCGCGGTATTCCTGATTTTATTGCGATTGCCCAAGACGCCAATGGCGGCGCTGCGCTCGAGACAGCGAAGTCATATGCTTCAGCGATTGGCGGCGGACGCACAGCGATAATCCACACAACATTCAAAGACGAGACTGAAACAGACCTCTTCGGGGAACAAGCGGTTCTTTGCGGCGGCGTTGTCGAGCTAATCAAAATGGGTTTTGAAACGCTCACCGAAGCTGGCTATCCGCCAGAGCTCGCTTATTTTGAGTGCTTGCACGAAACTAAGCTCATCGTTGACCTTATCTATGAAGGCGGCATCGCCAATATGAATTATTCAATCTCGAATAATGCGGAATATGGGGAATATGTAACGGGCGAAGCCGTTGTGAATGACAGCTCCCGCGAAGCTATGCGTACGGCGCTTAAGAACATTCAAAATGGTGATTACGCAAAATCCTTCATCCAAGAAGGCGCGCTCGGCTATCCCAGCATGACAGCCCGCCGCCGCAATATGGAAGCGCATCAGATTGAGCAAATCGGCGGAAAACTCCGCGAAATGATGCCTTGGATTGCGGCCAATAAAATCATCGACAAGGACGTAAACTAGACTGTTTACGGACTAGGGATAATCATATGACCACTGCCACACAATTTGAAAAACAAGCGACTGAGAAGATTGCTGACCGTCCGCCAAAATCGGGGTCACAACTCTTATTGGAATCACTTGTGGATCAGGGTGTGGAAACCATCTTCGGTTATCCCGGCGGCGCAATTATGCCGGTCTATGACGTTCTGCCGTCTATCCCTGAGCTTCGCCACATTCTGTGTCGACACGAGCAGGGCTGCGGCATGGCGGCGATTGGATATGCGCGGGCAACGGGCCGGACAGGTACGGCTTTCGCAACATCTGGGCCTGGGGCAACTAACCTCATCACGGCAATCGCCGATGCCTATCTGGATTCTGTGCCTGTTGTGTTCATCACAGGACAAGTGCCGACCAATTTGATGGGAACAGATGCCTTCCAAGAAGTCGATATTTTCGGCATGACGCTTCCCGTGGTTAAACACAGCTACATCGTCCGTGATCCTGCTGATATTCCGGGGATGGTGGCCGAAGCCTATTTCATCGCTGCCGAAGGCCGTCCCGGTCCTGTGCTGATTGACCTGCCCAAAGATGTCGCCAATGCCATGACGACTGAGCGTCATAAATGGCGGCCTTATCCCAAGGTCAAACCTGAAATGGGTCAAAGCGATTATATCTCCAAAGCCGAAGAGCTTATGCGCGAAGCGAAGAAGCCGCTCTTTTATATTGGCGGCGGCATTGCCCAAGGGGACGGCGTTGCGGAACTCCGCGACCTTGTTGAGCGGACAGATATTCCCGTTGTCTCGACCCTCAAAGGTTTAGGGGCGATGCCATCTGACCATCCAAAATTTTTAGGGATGCTCGGTATGCATGGCCTCAAAGCGGCGAATTATGCGGTGCAGGAATGCGATCTTTTAATCGTGGCGGGCGCGCGTTTTGATGACCGCGCCACAGGTAAGCTCGATACTTTTGCGCCTCATGCCAAAGTTATCCATATGGATATTGATATTGCCGAAATTAATAAGCTTCGCCAAGTCGATGTTTATTTAGATGGTTCTTTAAAGAAAAATCTTGCGGCGCTTAATCCGGGTCGCTCTGAGTGCGATGACTGGCGCGCTCTATGTTATGGCCGCCGCGAAGAATATGTTTGGGATTATGAAGGCGCGCAGGCCAAAGCCTCTCCGGGTGTTTACGCGCCAAAGCTTTTACATGACCTCTCACGCCGTGCGGATGATAGCGCGATTTTCACCTGTGATGTCGGGCAACATCAAATGTGGGTCGCGCAGCATTGCTATTTCGATGAACCCAAAGATCACATTACTTCGGGTGGACTCGGAACAATGGGCTTTGGCCTACCGGCAGGACTAGGCGCGAAACTTGGCGCGCCGGAACGCACAGTCATTACCGTCTCGGGCGATGGCTCTATCATGATGAACATTCAGGAACTTGCCACGCTTTATCGTTATGGTATTCCGCTGAAGATTGTTCTGCTCGACAACTCTGTGCTCGGCATGGTGCGCCAATGGCAGGAAGTCTTCTTTGATAAGAATTATTCCGAAACCAATTTGGATGATAACCCTGATTTCGCTTTGGTCGCGAAAGCGTTCCAAATTGATGCCTTCACCGTCAATACGGTTGACGAAGTCGATGCAGGGATTGACCGTCTTTTAAATACAGATGGCCCCGTCCTCATGCACGTCAAAATCGATCCCAATGAAAATGTCTGGCCGCTCGTCCCTCCAGGACGCAGCAATGCCGATATGATGGAGCGGTAGGGTGAAGAAACCAATAGAGTATTGGCTATCTCTTTTTGGAAAGCTGTTATTGGCTGTGACAGCTATTTTTGTGATGCTAGCAATGACCAATCAATTAGATGTTGGTCGCCGCGAAGGCCAAACACTAATGTCATGGGCGATTGTAATATTTGTACTTATAGTCACGCCTTTGGCCACAGCACTTACTTGTTTAGGCTTATCTGACCTTATTTCGATGAATAGAGAGCGGCAATAATGACCCAACTTCAACGCGATAAAACTTTCGAACCTTCGGGTGTTCAGGGCAAGCTGAAGATTGTTCTCCATGACGTCTCGGGAACCCTTATCAGGGCGCTCGGCACGATTGAGCGGCGCGGATATGATTACCGTGATGTGCATTGTACGCAGCGCGTCGATGGTGATTTCGACTTGCTTGTCCATATTGAAGACACAGGCGGTCCGAGCAATCTAGATACGCTGTGTAAGCAGCTTGAACGACTTTACAACGTCGTCTCAGCCGAAAAGGTGGGGCGACGTAAAAGAGCGGAGCGCGCCTAGCGGCGCACCTCTCATTTCAACCAAACCAGAAATGAGATTAGTAAAATGACAAACCACGTAAGAATATTTGATACCACCTTAAGAGACGGCGAACAGGCCCCAGGATTTTCCATGACTTCGGGGCAAAAGCTCGCCATGGCCGAAGCCCTAGAAGGCCTTGGCGTTGATGTGATTGAGGCAGGTTTTGCCGCAGCTTCTCCGGGCGACTTTGACGCCATTAAAACCATTGCCGAAACGGTAAAAGACTCCACAATTTGTTCACTGGCCCGCTGCATGGAAAGTGATATCCGCGCCAGCGGCGAAGCGATTAAGCCTGCTAAATCTGGGCGTATTCATACATTTATCGCCACATCACCGCTTCACCGTGAGTTTAAGCTCAAGATGAGCAAAGATGAAATTGTGGCCCGCGCCATTAAAGGCATAGAAATTTGCCGTGAATATACCGATGATGTTGAATTCTCTGCCGAGGACGCCATTCGCACGGAACGCGATTATTTAAAACGGGTGGTCGAAGCGGCCATTAAAGCGGGCGCCACGACCATTAATATTCCTGACACGGTGGGCTATACGACACCCGAAGAAATTCAGGATTTGTTTCACTTCCTCACCACGGAAATTGAAGGCGCGGACAAAGCGATTTTCTCCGCTCATTGTCATGATGATTTGGGCCTCGCCGTTGCCAACTCACTCGCGGCGGTGCGCGGCGGTGCGCGCCAAGTGGAATGTGCGCTTAACGGCATCGGCGAAAGAGCAGGAAATTGCGCGACCGAAGAAGTCGTCATGGCGCTCAATACGCGCAAGGATTTCTTTGGCCTCCAGACAGGGATTAAAACCGAAGGCATTTACGGCGCGTCGAAATTGCTTGCGACGATTACGGGTAACCCGGTGCCGCGCAATAAAGCCATTGTCGGGAAAAACGCTTTCGCCCACGAAAGCGGCATTCATCAGCACGGTATTTTGGCGAACCGCGAAACCTATGAAATCATGAAGCCTGAAGATGTGGGTGTTTCAACAGATAACATCGTATTGGGCAAACATTCTGGCCGCGCAGCGCTGAAAAACCGCGCGTCGAAGCTCGGCTTTGAATTATCGGATAATCAGCTTCAATCCGTTTTTGTATCGTTCAAAGAATTGGCCGATGCAAAGAAGGAAGTTTTTGATGCTGACCTCGAGGCGCTCATTTTAGGCGAAGCGGTGGGCACGCAGGGGCCATGGGCGATTGATAGCCTCTATGTCTCTGCGGGGTCAGATGATAATCGCTCTCCGCAAGCGACAGTGAAATTAATTCACGAGAGCGGAGATGTTAAAGAAGCTGTCTCCGAAGCTGCGGGCCCAGTGAATGCCGTCTTCCTCGCCATTTCCGATATTACGGGCCATCCGCTACATCTTGAAAGTTTCACTGTGCAATCCGTTTCGGAAGGCAAAGACGCTATGGCCGAAGCCGCTGTTCGCGTCTCGACTGAATTTGAAAATTATCATGGGCGCGGGGCCAGTACCGATACTGTCCTTGCAGGTGCCAAAGCTTATTTGGACGTGATTAATAGAATTGAACGGAGAGCGGCGAGACAAAAGTCCATCGCTGCGCAGCACTAATGAAAACTCTCTTCGACAAAGTTTGGGAACGGCACATTGTTGTTCCTGAAACGGCGGACCATCCGGCGACCTTTTATATTGACTTGCACCTCATCCATGAGGTGACATCGCCGCAGGCCTTCACAGTCTTGCGGGAGCGGGGCTTAAAGGTGCGCCGCCCTGACCGCACGCTCGCCACGATTGACCATTCAACGCCGACGAAAATTAATCCTGATGGCTCTCGCCCCTATGTCACGGCGCAGGCCGAAACACAGGTTGAAACTCTCCTCGCCAATACTAAAGAATACGGCATTGAGACCCATGGGTGGGACAGTGATAATCGCGGCATTGTCCATGTAATGGGGCCGGAGCTTGGAGCGACACAGCCCGGTATGACCATTGTCTGCGGCGATAGCCACACCTCCACCCACGGGGCGTTTGGCGCGATTGCCTTTGGCATTGGCACGACCCAAGTCGGTCACGTGCTTGCCAATCAATCTATCTTGATGCGCAAGCCTAAGACGATGGCAATTAATGTGAATGGCCAGCTCGCTGAGGGCGTGACGCCTAAAGATGTTATTTTGGCCATTATTGCCGAAATTGGCGTGGGCGGCGGGACAGGTTACGCGCTGGAGTATCGCGGTAATGTCTTCGAAGAGATGTCGATGGATGGCCGCATGACCGTCTGCAATATGTCTATCGAGGCGGGCGCGCGTTGCGGCATGATTGCGCCGGATGAAACAACTTTTAGCTATCTCAAAGACCGTAAATTTACGCCTGAAAATTATGATGCGGCCTGCGCCGATTGGGCAAGCCTCGCCACGGATGAAGGGGCTGTCTTTGACAAAGAAGTCCACATCCGCGCTGAAGATATCAAACCTATGGTAACCTATGGCACTCATCCCGGCATGGGGATTTCAATCGAAGATACAATACCCGCCGCCGCAGATGAAACGGATCAAGGCGCGCTGGACTATATGCAGTTAAATGCAGGCGATAAAATTGCAGGAACCCCCGTCAATAAAGTCTTTATCGGGTCTTGTACAAATTCCCGCATGGAAGACCTCCGTGCGGCGGCGGCCATATTTAAAAATAGAAAAGTCGCGGAGAATGTCACGGCAATTGTCGTGCCAGGGAGTGTGCTCATCAAAGCCCGCGCAGAAGATGAAGGTCTTGATAAAGTGTTCCTCGCGGCAGGCGCAGAATGGCGCGAAGCGGGCTGTTCAATGTGTTTGGGGATGAATGGCGATATTGGCGCGCCGGGTGATTTGGTGGTCTCAACATCCAACCGTAATTTCATGGGCCGACAAGGACCGGGCGTTCGTACAGTTTTAGCGTCGCCGGAAACGGCTGCGGCGAGCGCGATTGCCGGTGTTATTGCGGATCCTCGAAAAGTGGAGGCGGCGGCATGAGCTTCAAGCCCTTAACAACTGTCACCTCTCGCACAATGGTCTTGCCGCTTGAGAATATCGATACAGACCAAATCATGCCGGCTAAGTTTTTGTCGATGACAACCAAGGCAGGTCTCGGCGAGCATGTCTTTGCCAATTTGCGTTATGATGAAAATGGCGACCTCACTGATCACGAATTAAATAGTGAAGACGGCAAATCCTGTGAAATTCTTGTCGCTGGACATAATTTTGGCTGCGGCTCTTCGCGTGAACATGCGCCTTGGGGCCTGACCGATTACGGCTTTCGCGTTGTGATTAGTTCTGAAATTGCTGACATTTTCCGCGGCAACTCGCTCAAGAACGGATTGCTTCCCATCGTGATAGAAAAACGCGCCCATCAATGGCTGCTCGAAAACCCCGGCGCAGATGTGACCGTGGATTTGGAAAGCTGCGAAGTTCGCCTTCCGCGTAATGGCGGGACCTATAATTTTGAGGTCGACGCTTTTTCGCGTCACTGCTTAATGGAAGGCGTGGATGAGATGGGCTATTTGCAAAACCAAGATGATGCCATTGCGGCTTATGAGAATAGATAATTAATTATGGCGAACATCAATTTCACATATGTGCCCGGTGACGGCATTGGCCCGGAAGTGGGCGAGGCGGCAATGGTTGTGCTTAACGCCATGGCGAATAAATTCGGCCATACGCTTGAGCCTGAATTTCATCTGATTGGCGGGGCTGCGATTGATGAGCTGGGTGAGCCTTTGCCTTCCGAGACTTTTTCGTCTTGCGAGAAAACAGGCGCTATTTTGCTTGGGGCTGTGGGCGGGCCGAAATGGGACCACCTGAAAGGCGCGGACAGACCTGAATTGGGCTCACTTTTGCCGTTGCGCAAGAACCTCAACCTCTATGCCAATATCCGTCCCTGCAAACCTTATCCGGCGCTGATTGACAAAGCCCCGCTAAAACGCGAGCGTCTTGAAGGGACTGATTTTGTGGTCATGCGCGAACTGACAGGCGGGATTTATTTCGGTACGAAAGGCCGTGATAATCTCGGTGCTTATGATGAGTGTCGCTATAGCAAAGCCGAAGTTGAGCGTATTGCTGTCAAAGCCTTTGACCTCGCCATGACGCGTAAGAAAAAAGTGACCTCGGTTGATAAATCAAATGTACTTGAAACCTCACGTTTGTGGCGGGAGGTGGTCATCAAGGTTGCCGCGCGCTATCCAGAGGTCGAGCTTGAGCATCTCTTGGTCGATGCCATGACCATGCATATGCTTACCAATGCGCAGAGTTTTGATGTTGTCCTAACGGAAAATATGTTTGGCGATATCCTCACGGACGAAGCCTCCGTGCTTGCAGGCTCTATGGGCGTCATTCCTTCGGCCTCTATCTCTGATGGGACGACAGGTATGTATGAACCCATTCACGGTAGCGCCCCTGATATTGCAGGGCAGGGTAAAGCGAATCCACTCGCGATGATATTATCGGCGGCCTGGATGCTCAATCTCTCCTTTGGCTTGGATAAAGAAGCCTTCGCTATTGAAAACGCCGTTGAAGCGGCGCTGGAAGGCGGCCATACGACAGGGGATCTTGGCGGAGCGCTCTCGACATCCGAAGTTGGAGCGTGGATAGCGGGTCATGTCGAAAGTTAATCTCAATGATTTGAAGGCGCGCATAGAAGCGGCTGACGTCTATGCGCTCGCCAAGCGCACGCCCTGTCAGCTTGCGCCAAAGCTCTCTGCGGAGCATGGCCGGAATATTTGGCTCAAACGCGAAGACTTACAGGATGTTTTCAGCTTTAAAATTCGCGGCGCGGCGAACCGTATTGCGGGATTAACGGATGCAGAAAAAGCAAAAGGCGTTTGCGCGGCCAGCGCGGGTAATCACGCACAAGGTATGGCGGCGGCGGCCAGCTATTATAAAACCAAAGCCGTCATTTTTATGCCCATCACAACGCCGATGATCAAAGTTCATGCGGTTGAGGCGGCGGGTGCAGAGACGCGGCTCGTTGGCGAGAGCTATGACGAAGCTTGCGACGCAGCGATTGCGTACTCCAAAAATTCCGGTGCAGTTTTTATCCACCCCTTTGATGAACTAGATGTTATCGCCGGACAGGGTACTGTTGGCAAAGAAATTTTAGAGCAAATGCCGCGCATGCCTGACGCTATCTATATTTGCACCGGCGGGGGAGGCTTGGTGTCAGGTATAGGGACTTGGGTTAAAGCTATCTCTCCGAAAACGAAAATCATTGCTGTTGAGCCCGAAGGCGCCGCTACGCTCAAAACATCTCTCGAAGCTGGCATGCCCACGCCGTTAAATAAAGTCGATGGGTTCGCAGATGGGGTCGCAGTGAAGCTCATTGGCAAAAATACGCTAGAGATTTCTAAATCCGTCGTCGATGAATGCATAACGGTCACAAATGATGAAATATGCGCGGCCGTAAAAGATGTGTTCGAGGCAACCCGTACAGTTGTCGAACCTGCTGGCGGCTTAGCCCTGGCGGGTCTCATCAAGCATGCCCGTGAAGGGAAAGCTCCAGAGGGTGATTGTGTTGTCACGATTTCCGGGGCCAATGTAAACTTTGATCGCATTGGACATATTGTTGAACGCGCGGAACTCGGCGCAGGCGAAGAAATGCTTTTCGCGGCGAATATCCCTGAGAAAGCCGGCGCTTTTCTAAATTTTGTCCGCGCCTTAGGTAGCCGAGCTGTCACTGAATTTAATTATCGTTTTGCACCAACGGAAACGGCTCATGTATTGGTAGGAATTAAAACGAAATCCGCTGATGAGCGCGCAGATGTTATCGCGGCGATGGATGAGCATGGTATTTCTGTTTCGGATTTATCCGAAAACCGCCTTGCCAAACGTCATTTGCGCCACATGGTTGGGGGACGTGCCTCACCTGATGTGGATGAAGTGATTTACCGCTTCGAATTTCCCGAACGTCCGGGGGCTTTGACGGATTTTCTTATAAATTTGGATGCGCGCTGGAATATCTCATTATTCCATTACCGTAATCATGGCAGCTCTACAGGCCATGTGCTTTGCGGCTTCCAAGTGCCCAATGACGACGTGGCAGCGCTGGAAGAAAGTCTGGCTAAAACAGGTTACCCAATGAGCTGCGAGACAGATAATCTCGCTTACGACTATTTCCTGAGGGCTTAACTTAAGGAGAGCTAAGGAACCTTTGGCTCGGTTGAGCTAGCGTGATGAACATCACAGGCAAAACTTTTGGCTAACGCTATGGATACGGTCCATTTATATGGAATCCCCTTTTAACTGACCCGGTGTTTTCATCGGGTCTTTTTTGCGCCAAGTTTCATGCGCGGGGGTGGGCTTTGCGGTGCACATTCATAAGAGCGGAAGCATCGACCTCAGTGTAGCGCTGCGTTGTTGAAAGGCTGGCATGTCCCAAAAGCTGCTGAATAGTGCGCAAGTCTCCGCCGCCCGCAAGAAGATGTGTCGCAAAGCTATGACGCAGGGCATGGGGCGTTGCCGTTTCAGGTAGACCTAAGGCCCCGCGAAGTTTTTGAACCTCGCCTTGAATGATACGCGGGGAGAGTGCTTTGCCGCGCGCCCCGAAGAATATCGACTGCCCCGAAACCAGTGGATAAGGGCAAAGACTGACCGCGTGGGCCACCATGGAGCGGATATCAGGGAGAATTGGGATAAGGCGCGTTTTACCCCCTTTACCTGTGATAGACAGGGATTTGCCCAAAGGAAGGTCTGCTGGCGTTAAGGCGAGAGCCTCTGAAATCCGCAATCCCGCCCCGTAACAAAGCGCGAGTACAGCACTATTACGGGCTTCTATCCAATCTGTTGGTAGAGGGAGTTTGTCGCCGTCTTTATTTTTTAGCCCCGTTAATTCACTGGCGCCGCTCACGCTTAAGGGTTTGGGTAATGGACGTTTGGCTCGGGGTCCCTTTATGAGGGGAAGGGCCGCATTTTTCACATCCCAGCGCCGTTCCAAGTAACGATAAAACGTCCGAATAGCGGAGAGTTGCCGCTGAACAGAGGCCGCAGACAATGGTGCGTCTCCGCGCCGCCGATGGGCGAGATAAGCTCGAAAATCAATGGGCTTTAACTCGGCCAGCCGCGCAAGATGTAGGGCTTCATCTAGGTGAGAGGCCATAAAGCCAAGAAAGGCTGAAATATCTCGCTGATAAGCTTCCACAGTTTTGTCAGAGAGGCGCCGCTCGCCTGATAAATGCGAGAGGAATATATTAAGCGTTTCCTCTGCGGGTATTTTTTGAACAACGGCCATGAGGCAACTATGCCTGAGCAGAGTTAACGAAGGCTTTCCGTATCTCTTGGGGGTTCTTTCAGCAATGTGTTGAACGGGCCGAGGACGCACTTATTGGTGAAATTGGCAACGACTTTTGAAGATAATCCGAAGGTTAGTAAAGTCGATATAAGGACGATGAGTAGAAATAATAGCAATATGGGCCATGCGGAAAGCGTAGCAATAAGTCCGGAAGCTATAAGGGCTTTAATGAAAAACCCGTGCCACAAATACGCAAAGAGAGTGTTTTTCGTGCTGTTTTTCTGAATAGGTAGCTTTTGTGGACAAACGGAAATCACGCAGATGCTCAAACAAAATGAGAATAAGTAAATAACTAATCGATATGATGCGCCTTCCATGAATCCTTGGTCGAACATATAATAGGGGAGGGAGCCATAAAGCAGTCGGGGGTCTAATTCACTTTTTATTCCAACTATAAATAGGCCAAAGATGATGCCCAATCCACACATGTACTTAACTGGCCTTCGCATATTTGGGAGGGCCAATAAATTAGATTTGAATTTGTACCCGAGGATGAAAAAGGGCCAAAAGTAAAGAGTTCTCGCCAACCCGAAGAACTTATGGCTTTCTGACACTGCCCCTAAAACTACCGCTGCTCCAATGCTAAAAACAATAAAAAGGGGCAGTTTAACGGCGAAGCGTAACGTAATTCGCCAAAAGAATAAGCTGGGTAAAAACCAAAGCAGCCAATAAGGCATAGCATGGGCCAGATAGGGGCTGACTTGCTTAAAAAAAAGAAAGTGCGTGGTCTCATAGAGAACAGAAAAAATAATAAATGGAATAATCAGAGATTTTAGGAGCTTGCCGAAACGATACTGATCTAGCTTTGCCGAACTGAACATTCCTGCTACGATTACGAAAACAGGCATGTGGAACGTGTAAATAAAAGTGTAAAGCGTTCTGAAGCTTGTGGAGATACTTACAAACGGTTCTAGGGCGTGCCCTAAGACGACCAGAAAAATCATCAAGAATTTGATGTTGTCAAATACGGGGTTTCGTAAGTCGCTGGTCATGAAACCTCATATTCTACTGAGTTTTGGCTTTAAGGTGCTTTCATGAGAAAAATGTTAAGAGGGATGCCATGACATTTAGACCAAGCCGACCTATATCCATTCCATGTTTGACGACCTTTATAACACCGATATTTTGACATTGTCGGCCTCGCTCAAAAATGAACGGCTGGAAGCGCCCGACGGGACGACGCGAAAAGTATCAAAACTCTGTGGATCTTGGCTTGAAATTGATGTGAACATGGACGGCCTTGTCGTGAGTGAAGTGGCCTTGCGTGTCCAAGCTTGCGCTTTGGGACAGAGCTCTGCAGCAATATTAAAGCAGGGGATTATTGGCGCGAGCTTGGAAGAGCTTAGTGAGGCGCGAGACGCTTTACGCGAGATGCTGAAAGCTGAGGGCGAAGCGCCAAAGGGCCGGTTTGAAAAACTTGATTTGCTCAAAGGCGTCAAGGCTTATCCCGCGCGCCATACCTCTACGCTGTTGGCTTTCGAAGCAGCCACTGAGGCGGTGGAGATGGCGCTTCGCCATGGGTAACCCGCTTATTTATCCCATGCTGGCTCTTCTATGGCTGTATAAATACACATTGAGTCCGATGTTGACTTATTTTGGAGTGAGATGCCGCCATACGCCGTCATGCTCAGATTACTCTAAATATGCGATCCAAAAACACGGTCCATGGGCGGGCGGTTGGATGACTTTGGCTCGCCTCTCACGCTGCCATTGGTTTGGCACAAGCGGGGTTGATAACGTGCCTGAAATCGCTAAAACTCCGCCTTTCTGGGCGCCTTGGCGATATGGTCTGTGGCGCGGAACAAACAATACTGAGTAAAACAATGGTCACTTTGACATTTCCCGATGGAGCCACTCGCGATTACGATGCGGGCGTGACCGCGATGGAGGTCGCGAAATCGATCTCCAAAGGCCTTGCGAAACAAGTCCTTGCCGCCAAGCTCGACGGAGACTTGGTTGATGCGTCATTGCCCATTAATGATAACTATAAGATTGAACTCGTCACGGCAAAAGACCCAGAAGGGCTCGAGCTCATTCGTCATGACGCTGCCCATGTTTTAGCAGAGGCCGTGCAAGAGCTTTTCCCTGGCACACAAGTGACTATTGGGCCCGTGATTGAAAACGGGTTTTATTATGATTTTCATCGCGACGAACCCTTCTCAGAGGATGATTTCGCGGCGATTGAAAAGAAGATGGCTTTCATCATTAACCGGAATGATAAGTTTGAACGATTGGTCATGGACCGCAATGAGGCGATCGAGCTGTTTCGCGGCATGGGTGAGGAATTTAAAGCCGAGCTTATTGAAGATTTGCCCGAAAGCGAAACGATCACAGTCTATAAGCAGGGTAAGTGGTTCGATCTTTGCCGTGGTCCGCATCTGCCTAGTACAGGTAAAGTTGGTAAAGCATTTAAGTTGATGAAAGTTGCAGGGGCTTATTGGCGAGGAGATAGCAATAACCCTCAGCTTCAGCGTATTTACGGGACTGCTTGGGCAACCCAGGAAGAATTGGATGCACATCTTCACATGTTGGCCGAGGCTGAGGCGCGTGATCACCGCCGCTTGGGTAAGCAGCTGGAGCTTTTCCATATGCAACCAGAAGCGCAAGGCATGGTCTTTTGGCACGATAAAGGAGCCACGCTCTGGCGCCAGGTAGAAAACTATGTGCGTCGCCGCCTCCAGGGTGCGGATTACCAAGAAGTCAAAACGCCATTGCTGATCAATAATAAGCTTTGGCAAGATTCGGGTCACTGGGATAAGTTTCGCGAGAATATGTTCGTCAGTGAGGTAAGCCATGGCAGCCATGATGAGGTCCACGCGCTTAAACCCATGAATTGCCCAGCCCACGTGCAGGTTTTTAATCAGGGGATGAAGTCCTATCGAGATCTGCCCCTTCGTATGGCGGAGTTTGGGTGTTGTCATCGGAACGAGCCGACAGGCGCGCTCCACGGAATCATGCGGGTGCGCGGCTTCACGCAAGACGATGCGCATATTTTCTGCACAGAGGATCAAATAACGGAGGAGACTAAAACCTTCATCACACTCTTGAAATCGATCTATGAAGATTTTGGATTTGAGGATTTAAAGGTTAAGTTTTCTGACCGCCCTGAGACACGGGCCGGGTCCGATGCTACCTGGGATAAATCTGAAGGCGCACTGATGGACGCTGTAAATGCGGCGGGCCTTGAAGTGGAACTAAATCCCGGCGAGGGAGCCTTTTACGGCCCTAAGCTGGAATTTGTTTTACGCGACGCGATTGGACGCGATTGGCAATGCGGCACTTTGCAGGTCGATTTTGTTTTGCCTGAACGTCTTGACGCTAGCTATATTGGCGAGGATGATCAACGTCACCGACCTGTTATGCTCCACCGCGCTATTCTCGGCTCTATGGAGCGTTTCCTCGGGATATTAATTGAAAATTACGCGGGTAAGTTTCCGCTCTGGCTTTCACCCGTACAAATCGTTATTGCCACTATCACTTCTGAGGCTAATGAATATGCAGAGGAGGCTGCGCAGGAACTGCGTGAAGCTGGCCTGCGTGTCGAGACAGATTTGCGCAATGAAAAAATTAATTACAAAATTCGCGAGCATAGTGCCGACCGAAAAATTCCTATCATAGCTGTGGTTGGTATGAAGGAGGCGGAAGAACGCAAACTTGCTTTGCGCCGCCTTGGAAGTCGTAACCAGCAAATTATTACACTCGACGAAGCAGTGATTGAACTTGCGACTGAAGCTTTAGCACCGGATCAACGCTAACGCGTTGGTCATGTGGGAATGACGTCCTTTTTAGATAAGAGTAGTTTTGCCGCTATCTTTGTGGTGCTTGCCCTGATGCCATTCGTCAGCCATGCTGGCGGTTTGGGGGTTGCGCCGCTTGTCTTCATCCTTGGCATTTTGGGCATAATTCTAGCGGTAAAAACGCAGCGTTTTAAAATCACAAATGTTCAAATTGCGCTCATCGCGTTTCTAACCTGGCTCAGCTTTACGGCTTTGTGGAGTCCCTACCGGCCTGACGATTTGCTGACGAATTACCTCAAATTATTTTTGATGGTCATGGTTTTTTACTGGAGTTGGCCTCTTTTCGAATATACGGGCCGACGTCGACCTCGTAGATTGCAGCATTTAGTCATGTCTGCCATGTTCTTCACTGCCGGCTTAGTAGTTATTGATCTTCTGAGTGATTTTGGATTGACGCTTTTATTCAATCCTGCAATCGGACTCGATGAAACGATACGCAAAATTATAGATGCCGAAATGAACCTCGGCCATTCCATTACGATTTTAATCGTCCTTGCCGCTCCAACGGTTTGTCTTATGAAAGAACGCTTAAGAAAAGAAATTTCTGTTCCTCTAGGCACATTGTTTTTATTTCTAATTCTTTGGGCCGCTTGGCTCAATGGATTAACCGTCGGAATTTTAGGCTTGGTTAGCGTAATGTTCGTGGCAACATTGGCTTATATTTTTCCCCGAACGATGCCGCGTATTATCCTAAGCCTAGCGATAGTCTCGATTTTACTCGCGCCTTTGCTCGCATTCTTAGCATCTAATTATGTGCCGCTAATAGACCAGCATTTCCCTCTTTCTTGGGAACATAGATTGCGTATGTGGGGCTATTGTTGGCAGGTTATAGCCGAGCATCCTATACGCGGCGCTGGGTTTGACGCCTCGCGAAGTTTTTCCGATACCTTTGTTTCTAAGATAACTGGAAACGATATTTTGATAGTTTCGCTACATCCCCATAATGTGGGGATTCAAATATGGACAGAGGCCGGCTTTATCGGCGCTTTACTTGCCTCCGCTGTTCTAGTGACTCTATTTAAACCCATAGATTCATTCACAAAGACAAGAAGCCATTCGGCAGCCCTAAGTGGCGTAATTGTCGCAATCATAGTCATCTCTTCACTTACCTATGGGGCTTGGCAGTTCTGGTGGTGGGGGTGTGTATTTTTGGCGATTGGAACGCTGCATCTGATTCCAGACTCCCAAAATCAATCGATGTTACAGGACAATCAGTGGGTTTCTTAGTTACCAAATCTACATGAAGAAAGGCTTTGCTTTCATAAAACTACACGGTTAGAGGGAGTTTAAGGGGCCGGAGAGGAGTTCATGGCGCAGATATTACCATTGCCGGTGGCTCATCGCGACAAGCCTATCAGCGTAATCATGGTCAGTTTCATGACGGGACCAGCTTTGCTGGAAGCGATTAATGCTGTTATGGCTGATCCTGACATTTTCGAACTTATTCTCGTCGATAATGGAAATTCGCTCGATGCGCGTAAGAGGCTATCTGACGTTGTTGCGCAGCATGACCGCATTAGACTTTTACAAGGGCACGGCAATATAGGCTTTGCGCGAGCATGTAATTATGGCGCTCACCTCGCGCGGGGTGAGTATTTGTTGTTTTTAAATCCGGACGCTTTGATCGCGGAAGGCACTGCCCGAAAACTAGCGAATTGCGGTAAAGGCTTAGTTGCGCCCTGGGTTGCTGGGGGAATGTTGCGGGACGTAAATGGACGGGAACAACGAGGGGCTCGGCGCGGAGCATTAACGCCAATGTCGGCTCTCATAAGTTTTACCCCCCTGCATAAGCTACCATTTTTCCATTCCATCCACCGTGAAGATGAAACGCTGCCTCAACAGGCTCAGGCCTATCCTACGGTGAGCGGTGCATGCATGATGATGAACCGTGAATCATTTGAAAAACTTGATGGCTTTGACGAGGACTTCTTTTTGCATGTTGAGGACATCGACATTTGTCGCCGCGCTCGGGAGCAGGGCGGGGAGGTCTATTTCGTGCCGGATGCTACGGTCATGCATTATGGGTCGACTAGCCAAGTTAGGCGCCAAAAAGTTGAGTGGGAAAAACTCAAAGGTTTTACACTCTATTTTAGCAAGCACAGTCGAACATTGATTGGTAAAACTCTGACCTATTTATCATGGCCCTTCATGGCTTTTGCTATTATGGGGCGCGCTTGGTACCTTGCTATTCGGGCGGCCGTTATTGGTCGATAATGGCATCGTCCGTACAGGGCATTGCACGAAGAATGACAAGTTCGACCTCGTTACCCTTCGAATAATTAAACCCTTTAATCTTCGGGCTTCGCTTTAGGCACATGTTCGCATCATCTGCAGCCCCGCGAATCTTCTTAATAAGAATATCGGTCTCCGCTCGTTTGTGGTCGAGAATTAGAACTCGCCCGGATGAGAGGGCGTTGACATCTAATAGATCGGCTTTGTCCGTTACATCAATAGAAGTGCCCAAGCGGTAGACCAGGCTTGGTTCGGTAAAGTGCGGAGAAATAACGGCCGGACCACCATAACGGGGTAAGGTTATCTTTTGCTCTTTAAAAGCGGAGGCAATTTGGTCGGCAACGCGCAGTTTTGTCAAATTGGGCAAGATAAATTGATAAGTAGGTATAGATATTATCATCGCCGCTACGCCGGCTGATATCAAGCCAACCTTCATTTTTGCGTGCCAGAGAGCATAGCTTGCAATGATGGCGCATATCCCGGTGACCGCTCCAATGGCATATACGTAATATGATTCGCTGATGTCATTTGGACCGTAAAGCGTTTGCCCTGCCATAATCGCGGCGATTAATATTGCACTGATAAAGAGGAATATTCCGGCATTTATGCGGCGCAAAATAGGAAACTCATGGACCTTTAAAAGCGTTATAGCGGCAATAGCCGCCATAACGCATAGGGCCGGAAAAAGAGGTAACGCATAGTGCGGGAGTTTTGTTGGCATGAGTTCTATTAGCACCCAGTAGGGGATCAGCCAGGCTAAGCACAAGCGCATGCCCTTTACCACTGGTGCATCTGAGCCTTTTCCGTTGCGCACAGCACGAAGCGCAAAACCAAATGCGGGCAATAAGAGCAAACATGTTGGCCAAAGCGTAATCCAAATGGTCCCGAGGTAATATCCAGGCGGACCTGGGTGGCTTTCTTGAGCGCTGACTAGCTTGCCGCCAAAGTCTTTGCCAAGGCTTTCAACAAAAAATGCGCCGTCAGTTGCCATCCAAATGAGGATAACCCACGGAACCCAGATGAGAATAAATATAATAATAGCAGGCCAATTCATCAGATGAGACATCCAGCTATATTTGCGCTCCCAAATAGCTAAGCTGAGAAGTGTCAAGATAACCAAAATTGGAAGTACAGGACCTTTGATCATAATGCTTGCGCCCAAAGCTAACCAAAATACCCAGGCGGATTTTTGTCCTCCGCCATGGCGCATATGAGCCAAGCTCCCCAAGCAACAGGCAGATAAGCCTAAAAGAACCGCATCTGTCTTGGCGATATGAGCTTCAAAAATGACTAGGGCTGAGAGTGCAAGCATCCCAGCGGCTATGAAAGCGCCGCGGCGTCCTGTCATGCGTGCCGCCCCCCAATAGGTCGCAAAAATAGCCAGTAAAGCCCCCAGAACAGACGGCAGCCGCTGAACCCCAATCTTGCGCTCTGCGTCTTTGGAAAACACTTTAATGGCCGCTGTTTGTAACCAATAAATACCTGAAGGCTTTTTATACCGGGTTTGATCTTGAAAGCGGATGTCCACCAAATCGTCGCTCTCCGCCATTTGAACGCTGGCTTGTGCAAAACGGGCTTCGTCGCGGTCAATAACGGGCAGATTTGCCAGACCCGGCAAAAAGACTAGCAAACACAAAATGAGCAAGCTCGCGATATGCCTTATGCGTTGCGCATTTATCCTCTCTGACGAATTCATCTCGCCTCCATTACCTAAGGGGCGAGTCATATTAAAGGAAAACTTGCTGAAGAGAAACTTGCGGGAATGCACAACCCGTGTCACATCGGGCATATGAGTAAGAGCCCTAACCTATCAGTTGTTGTTCCCGTTTATAATGAGGAAGAGAATGTCGCCAAATTGGTGGATGAGATCGCTGTTGCTCTGAAGGGTGAAGTTTATGAGATGATTTTTGTAAATGATGCGAGCACTGACGGGACACTTGAAAAGCTCATAAGTTTAAAAGCTGAATATCCCACTTTGCGACCCATTTCTCATCGTCAGAATGCAGGACAGTCTCGTGCAGTGCGTTCAGGTGTGATGGCCGCAAAAGGGATATATATCGCTACTTTGGATGGCGATGGCCAAAATGATCCTGCGGACATCCCTGCGCTTTACGCTCAAATTACGCGTAAAGATGCACCAGAGGGCCTAGCCCTTGTTGGCGGCCGGCGTGCTAAGCGACAAGATAGTTGGGCGAAAAAGATAGGGTCGCGCTTTGGTAATGGTATTCGTAAGAAGCTTCTCAAAGATGAGGCAGATGACACCGGATGCGGATTAAAAGTCTTCATGCGAGAGGCCTTTTTACGGCTTCCCTATTTTGATCACATTCACCGATATATTCCGGCACTCATGTTGCGCGAGGGCTACAAGATTGAATTTTGTGACGTTAATCATCGGCACCGCGAGTTTGGCGTCTCTAAGTACACGAATTTTGGACGGCTTATCGTGTCCATTGCGGATCTGCGCGGGGTCATGTGGCTCAATCGCCGAGCGCGTAATCCGGAAGGTTGGGATGAGGTCTAAGCCTTGAGCGCAGAAATTATTTCGGATGCGGCGCGAACATTGCAAGCATCCTATGCTGCATTGCCAACCCCTAGAGATATGGCCGCTTTGCATGCCGATAGTAAAAAAGCTGAGACGCGGGGATATTACGACCCCACAGAGGATGAGCGTCTTCGCGAGGTTTACGCCTCATATTTGGGAATGCGCGTAGCTATTTGGCAGACCATTCAAAGTCTCAAGCCGCGTTTTCGCCGTTATAAAAAGGGTCAATCCCTGACAGAAAGTGAGTTGCGAGCCTTTGGCATTGCCTTTTGCGGAGCGGAAATCATCGTCCGCACAGGCGAGTATCTAATTGGGCTGGCAAGAGAGCGAGATATCGTCTGGAAAAAATTGGATGAAGCTGAATTACGCTACGGTTTGAAACGTAAAAGTTTTACCCGACTCTATCGTCAGCTCACCAGCAATTTTACGATGCGCAGATTTTATCAGGCTCGAGACTATTTTGATGCCAATCGCGATGCTATCATGGCGGCTATGAACACAGAGGGTTTGATGCCCGTGGCCGACATTCTTACATCGCTTAACTTACCCTCTGCGTCTCGTGGGGACCACTTGCAGCGCTATAGACGCTTTGTAAATTTCTCTCTTCGGCGGCGGTCTCTATCTGCGGGACGTAACACGATGTTTGCGCTTTTCGAGGCGACGGGATCAGATATTGCCGAGCTTAAAATACCATTCGTGAAGAGCGCAGGTGACCCAAAGCGCGTGACGCCCGATATTATCAACGTTTTGAAAACCAATTTACAGCCCGGCGACGTTTTTATTACGCGCCATGATGATGCTATGAGTAACCTCTTTTTACCAGGGTTTTGGCCGCACGGTGCCTTATATATCGGACCCCCTGAGTCGCGCAGAGAGCGCGGCATAGCTGAGGTGTCTGACGGCTATAAGCATAGCGCCGCTGAGGATATCAACATTCTTGAAGCCAAAAAAGATGGTGTCCTGCTAAGGCCTATTGAAGAGACACTGCAGGTTGACGCGTTTGTTGTGCTGCGCCCCAAACTGAGCGAAAGCCAGATCAGCGCGGCCTTATCACAAGGCTTGTCCCATGCGGGGAAGCTCTATGACTTTATATTTAACTTTGCCACTTCGGACAGATTGGTATGCACGGAGGTAATTTATCGAGCTTTTCACGGTATTGGCCCGATAAATTTTTCGCTCTCAACTAAGGCAGGACGGAAGTGCTTGTCAGCGGAAGACTTCCTTAATCAGGCAATAGGGCAGGGCTGGTTCGAACCTCTGATGCTCTATGGGGTGGAAGGGAGCCGCTGGACTGACGCAGTACGGGTTAAGACAGCATTGGCTAAAACTTATGAGGCAAATTTTTAGATAAGTTACGGCGCATAAAGTATGGCCTAAATATTATTAACCCTTTGCAAGCCTTTACTATTTAGAGTCTGTTAAGATTATTGATTCGGGTGAGGTCATTTTGCGATTTTTTACTGTATTCCCGCTGATGATTGTGCCTGTGATCATCTACAACGTTTTGGCACTGGGTGGTTCGACATTCTCATCGGTCGATGCCGTTAGAGAGCGCCTGGACACGGATTTTATTGCTGTTCCCATGGCGTCTAACGTCACTTGGGATATCACGCCGGGGCACGCCTTAATCGCGCTCTCGCTACTAATGTTGTTTTTTGAGCTCTTAAAGTCCACCGGAACAGGACGGGCAGCGGTCATGAACCACGCATTTTCCATGTGCCTTTTTATAATATGCCTCGTCGAGTTTTTAATGCTGCCTGCTTTTGCAACATCTGTATTCTTTTTGGTGATGTTGATGTGTCTTCTTGATGTTATGGCCGGTTTTATGGTCACAATCGCGTCTGCGCGGCGAGATTTTGCTGTCGGAGATGGATATGTCGATTAAGTTGTGTTTTATTAAACTTTATCCGTTACACATCTCAGGGTATAAAAAACTAGAAAGCCAAGGTGATGCGTAAACGGGGACTTCCCGATAGAGCAATGGCGGGTATGCTTAGCCCTCCCAGCGATAATCATCATGCGCTGTCTCTTTTAGAGGCGGCGCCGTTTTTGCTGCGGAAAAATCACACGTTTATTTGGCAAGATGACACCCTATGTAAATCCCTCTTGCGTATCAGCCGAGGGGCCGCGCCAGAAACCGTTGGCGCCTGGACACAGCGATTATCACCAGAAAGCAACCGAGAACGAAATAGAGCCTTGAGCAGCTTGACATGGGATGGGGCTCAATATTCCGTGACTTATCAAATCCTCATGGATGATGAGAGAAAAATATGGGTTCATGAGCGCGGTGAGCGGCTTGCTGGAAATGGCAAAATGCCAACAGAAATTTCCGGGGTTGTTATCAATGTTGATAATTCGCAAACGGCTTTATCTCGGGCTGCTTACCTTGCTTATCACGATGAATTGACAGGGCTGTGGAATTTATCCCGCCTGAAAGAGGGACTGGATCACATCATCTCTCATGTCCAACGTTATCGATCTCATGCTCTCTGCCTTCGACTACGGGTATCAAATCTCACAGACATAAACCAATCTTATGGATATGAAGTCAGTGATAAACTTCTTAAAGCCATTGCAAAGCGCTTAGAGGATATGGTCCGGTCACCAGATGTCGTCGGACGGATTTCAGGCGTTAGTTTCGCTTTGGGTCTTTTTGAAACCAAAGAGGAAGAAGCCGAGAGCGTGGCAGAACGCCTTCGCGAGGCCTTATCAGACACGCCCTATCCTAGCGCTCATGGACCTCTATTTGCGGAGATAGATATTGCGTCGACTACCCTAGGAGAGAGAGCGCAGTCTTCATTTGATGCATTGTCTCAAACGCATACGGCGTTGCAAAGCTCAAAACAGCCACAGAGTAAGCACGTTGCTTTCACATCAGATATGGCGATAGTTCATAGGCCGCTCCGCCGCGATAACACTACGGCGGATGATATTTTAATGGCTCTCAATGACCGCCGCATATCTCTTGCATTTCAGCCTATTGTCGATGCGAAAACGCGGGACTTACATCATTATGAGTGTTTGTTGCGCTTGCGTAGTGATGAAGGTGAAGTTGTCTCCGCAGGCAATTTTATCATGGCCGCTGAACGTTTAGGACTTGTGCATATGCTAGATCGCCGCGCACTTGAGCTTGCAGGCGAGGCGCTCCGTCAATACCCTGATATTCGGGTCGCGCTTAATGTTTCCGCTGGCACAGTCAAAGACTTAGCGACTGCTGATTCCTATATCGCCGCGTTAAAAGCGCTCGGGCCGGCTGCTAAGCGCGTTACTTTGGAGCTTACAGAAACTGTGGCGCTCGAAGACCCCGCAATGGCTAGCCGGTTCTCTGTCGAAACTCGCACGCTTGGATGTGAATTTGCGATTGATGATTTCGGATCAGGTTACACCACTTTCCGTAACTTGATGGCTATCGAAGCGGATACGATTAAAATTGATGGCGCCTTCATTGAAGGGATTGCCTTTACACCCCACAAAGAGACATTCGTCCGCATGATGGTGGATCTAGCTCAAACTTTTAGCGTTAAAACGGTGGCGGAAATGGTAGATAGCCGTGCTGATGCCAACTTGTTGAAACGTCTGGGTGTTGACTATTTGCAAGGATATATGTTTGGCATTCCCTCCGCAGCTCCTGATTGGCGGCGCGCGTCTTAGGCGTTTTCATTCCGAGGCGACTTAGTTAAACTAACCTTATGCGCCAAACGGTTATCACACTTGAAAAATTTTACGCTTCGCCGCTGGGCGTGAGCGCAAGAAATATGGCAGCGCGACGCTTAGCCTCTCTCTGGCCAGATCTGTCGGGGCAGGATGTGTTGGGATTTGGATATTGCGGGCCTTATTTGAGCCCATATATGAAAGCCGCCAATCGCGTGGTGCTAGCGATGCCAGGCGGGCAAGGCGCTGTCGCCCGAGAGGGGCAACGCGGTATCATCGCGTGCTTAACGGAGGAAGATTTATTGCCTTTCTCTGATGCACGATTTGACAATGTATTGTGCGTTCATGGGGTGGAAGAGACGCCCAATCTAGATGTGCTGCTCAGAGAGCTGTGGCGCGTGACACGGCCTGAAGGGCGTATCGTTATCATTGCCTCTAATCGCGCTGGCATGTGGGCGCGTTCAGATAAAAGCCCGTTTGGCGCGGGCCGGCCTTTCTCGCGGACACAATTACGGGGAGCTCTAAATGATGTTGGATTCGTCCCTACTGTTTGGTCTGGCGCCCTTTACGCGCCGCCTATTCGAAAATTGACCGGCAGTGGATTTACGCGCGGCTGCGAGCGCTTCGGCGAGACGGTTTGGCCAGGTTTTTCAGGACTAGTCCTTGTCGAAGCGATAAAGCGCCTTTATGCCGAGCCTAAAGGAACGGCAAAAAAATTGGTGATGCGGCCGAGTTTCGGAACTCGGCCGATTGCGAATAGAACAGCCAGCCGCTGAAAGACTTATGAGTAAAAACCCACCCATAAAAATTGAGGATGTCCGGGCGGAGATTGACCGCGTTGACAATGCGCTTTTGTCCCTTATCGCAGAACGATTAGAGCTCGCTGCAGCGGTTAGGCGTGCTAAGTCGGGCGTACGGTTTTGGCGCCCTTCGCGTGAAGAGTCCCATATAAGGGAGCTTGCGGCTGCGACAGAGGACACACCGCCTGAATTAGTATCCAGAATATGGGCGGAATTAATGAGTGCTTCCATTGCGCTGCAAGGGCCTATGAAATTGCATATCGCGCTTGAGGGTGACGCACTCGATGTCTGGACATTGGTGCGTGACCGGTTTGGCGCCGCAATCCCAGCTGTCTCTTACCCCACGGCAAGCTCTGCCTTGGCCGCGGCTTATGAGGATGATGAGGGCGTGGCGGTGCTGCCAGCGCCTGGCGGTATGAATTCATGGTGGACGGCGCTGGGCGCGCGAGGCGCAATGCCGGATATGCATATCCTTTCTGGATTGCCGCGCACAGGAGGAGAAGACTGGCCTCGTGCTGTGGCCGTTTCAACAGCCGACATCCAGCCTTCGGGTGCAGACCAAACTCTGCTGATATGCAACCGCGGTATCGAAGTTCAGGGCGCGAAATTTAGAGCCGAAGCTGGGGAGCATATCCTTCTCAGTGTTGAGGAGTTTTTGGACGAAGCGCCGAAAGGCACAAAAATTATTGGCTGTTTGCCAAAGCCTATAGGTTTCACAAAATGACAATAGAGACGCTCCTCATTATCGGCGGCGGGCTTATTGGCTCATCGATTGCACGTGCAGCTAAAACTTATGGGCAGGCTGAGAAAGTTTATATATCTGATAAGTCGGCCTCCGCTTGTGAAGCGATTGAACGATTGGGCTTTGCAGACGGGGTCGCGGAAAATGCTCCTGAATTATTCGCTTCTCAGGCGGACCTCATCATTCTGTGTGTGCCGCCTGGACGTATAGGCGAGGTTGCCAAAGCAGTTATACCGGTGATGAAAGACGGGGCTATTCTCTCTGATGTGGGATCGATCAAGGGCGATGTCATTAAACAGGTGACGCCGCATTTAAAAGACAACATTCACTTTGTACCCGGACATCCCATAGCGGGTACGGAATATAGCGGCCCTGAAGCTGGCTTTGCGGAGCTGTTTAAAGAGCGGTGGTGTGTGCTTACACCCGATAATGCTGATGAAAGCGCGGTAGAGACTGTAAAGAGTTTTTGGGAGGGTATTGGCGCTTTGGTCGCGATTATGGATTCCAAGCGTCATGATATTGTTCTCGCCACAACTTCGCATGTTCCCCATTTAATAGCTTATACTTTGGTTGGCACTGCTGTGGATATGGAGACGGTGACGAATAACGAAGTTGTCAAATTTTCGGCGGGTGGTTTTAGAGATTTTACGCGTATTGCAGCGTCGGATCCGGTAATGTGGCGTGATGTTTTTCTGTCCAACCGCGAGGCAACACTCGAAGTCGTTGATCGGTTTATTGAGGACCTATCTGCCCTGAAGCGCGCTATTCGCTGGGAAGATGGGGATGCGCTTTTGGAACATTTCGCCAAGACCCGTGACATCCGCCGACGGATTGTAGATGCCGGTCAAGACAGCGCGGCGCCCAACTTTGGTCGAGATGATTAAAGTTGTAAAACTTTCAACCCGAAGAGAGTTATAAATCCATCTCTCAAGGTCAGCGTGATTTCTTGCTTTCCATTTTGACCTATTGGCAAAAGTGCGGCCGCGAGTTTAGCATTGCGTGCTTGGGCGGAACTAAAGACGCTAGCCTCTTCTAAGCGCGAGACAAGCTTGCTGACATCTTCTACTTCGACACGGATGATACCGCTTGTCCCCGTTTCAGATAGCGTAAGGTTAAATCCCCCCTGGAATGGCGTATCGCCCCAGTAGATTTCCCAACCTTCACTAATGAGCTGTCCCGATTGCTTCCAACGCTTGATTTCCTCGCTATTTAACGAGGTGAGTCCGATAGCTAGCGCAGAACCCTTGAGTGTTTGGATGCGCGGTCCGAGGATTCTCTGTAAGTTTCCAAGCGTTTCTTTTTCGAGAAAGACATTTTCTAAGTTTAGCGCATAGCGCATATCTGCCTCGGCAGGAGCAACACTCATTCTCGCGGCATCAATCGCGATGATGGGCGGTAGGGTTCCAATAACGGCTTGAGTTTTTAGTTTTGTTCCCCTCAGATCAATCTTCTTGAGCTCGCCGCTAAAGCTAGCGCGAGCGGTAATATCAATATTGAATGGGCGCGCATCAAAGAGCCAGCGCTCACCCTTGGGGCCGCGTAGGTCAATCCTAGCCTCCCCGCGATGTGATGCCGTCCATTTTAACGGATTTATAGCCAAAGCTTCTATACGCCAGTCATTTGCCTTTATCGACCAGGGTTTGTCTATTGAACGCGGCGAGGCGAGGTCAAGCTCAGCGAGACTTGAACGAAATTTGAAAGGAAATCCGCCGACTGAATGGCCTTTATGAATAACCTTATAGCCCTGACTTTGCAGGTTGCTAATGTTGCTACTGATCGTTTTTACTAAAGTGCTGCGCCCTATGGCCCAATAAGCGCAAAATAAAACGAATACCGCCATCAGAAAAA
>JAHDCL010000008.1:0-22085 GCA_020629875.1 Hellea sp. | reverse complement strand
CTGCGCCCTATGGCCCAATAAGCGCAAAATAAAACGAATACCGCCATCAGAAAAATAGCGGTTTGCTTCACACCGCTCATCGCGGGGTTTTACTCTCTGAAGGAATATTTTCGAGTAAGGGTGCACCCGTACTTTCTTTGGTCGCTGGAGAGCGCAGGTAGCTGAGTAATAGTTTACCATATTCTTGGAATAACCGCTTAAACCGCGCGCCGTCAGAGTACCATTTAGTGTTATCCGGGTTAACTGCGGGATAAGCCGTAATTTTTATGCGGCCTGCGGCCGCCCCAATCTCTATCTCCGCGCGCGGCATATGATAGGATGAGGTGACAAGAATAATATGCTCGTATCCTAAGGCTCTCGCCCAACTCGCCGTTTCCCTCGCATTCCCAATGGTGTCTTCAGCCTTATAATCGAGGTCAATACAGCATTCCGCCCGAGCATTGGGCAGAATGACGAGTTCTTTGATCGCTTCCAAGGATGTCTTTTCGTTGACCCCGGAGATTAGAAGGCGCTCGCCTTTGTTTTTACGCAGCAATTCGGCGCCTGTTTCAAGCCGGCCGCCTCCCTTGCCGGTCCACACGACGATGCCATCCGCCTTGGCTACATTGAGAGGCGGGCGCATATTGTCGACCTTTTGCGCAAAGGTGACGAAGCCCGCCGCAAAAATAACTAAGGTTAGAAGAATCATAAAAAAGGCGAAACGTAACCAGCCTTTTTTCTTTGCGGCAGAGCTCAGTTTTACACGATGTCTCATGCGCGGCGACGTTCTTTGCGAAGAAGACGATAAGATGTGACGCCAGCTGCGAGAGCGCAAATTATCACAAAACCGACAATGAGCAGGATAAGAAAGAAACTATCGCTCCAGTGCAAACCAAGGTCAGGAAGTAACGCTGTTTCGGAGGAGCGCCGTAATGACAGAAATAAAGCTGTGATTGCGCCAAGAATAACGCCGATGACCCCGCCCTTCAACCCCCGCAATCCAGCCTGACGAATGAATAGCTTTGAGATAAATCTATCTTCAGCGCCGACCTGCACAAGGACACGGATGACGTCACGCTGAGCGGATAGCGCGGCTTGTGTGGCGAAGCCTGAGACAGCTACTCCGGCGCCAAAAATTAGGGTTAGCAATCCGAGAGCTGCTGCTTTTAATCCTCGCCCTGATCGCCCAATTTGGTCCGACCACCGGCTATGGTCATCAACTTCGGCGATGAGGCCCTCTTCGCTGAGAGCGAACGTTAGGCTGTCGGGGTCGAGTGTTTGGCCTTTCGATAGTTCTACCGAAATTAAAGCGGGCAAAGGTAAGTCCTCTGGCAGTTCGAGATTGCCAAGCCAAGGCTTTAATAATGCCTGTGATTCAGCCTCGCTCAAAGGCGCAATAGACGCGTTTGGCAAAGCTCTCTGTAATGTCGCAATGGCCGTATCTAACTTTGTTTCGCGCAGCTCCGTACTTTCCACCATAATTTGTATGGTCGCAGAGCGCCCCAATTCCCCCTGCCAATTTTTGCGGAGCCGATCAGCAGATAATGAAAATAGCATGGCCAGCGTGGCGAGATAAGCCATTATGGCTAAGACAAGGATGAGCGATTTACTGTTGTCAGATTGTGGGCTTAAGAGTGGCTGAGAAGAAGCGGTGTGCGGCGCGATATCATTCATAACGCGGCTCCCGCGTGCAAGCCGCTTAAGACTTGACCATTTTCAATACGCAAAATGTCGGCTTGCATTTCTCGGATGAGGTCAATGTCATGCGTCGCGATAAGAACCGTTGTGCCCATGCGGTTCATCTCAGAAAACAACCGCAATAGCCTGCGGCCAATAACAGGGTCAACATTCCCTGTGGGTTCATCCGCGATAAGAAGGTCTGGTTTTGCGATAACCGCGCGGGCAATGGCTGCGCGTTGCTGTTCACCGCCAGATAGGGTTTGCGGCATCGCATCCATACGATCTCCAAGTCCGACCCACTGTAAGAGTTCGGTTACGTCTCGTGTATAGACGGAGCGTTGTTCGCCGGTGACCCTTAAGGGGAGGGCGACATTTTCAAATACGCTCAGATGATCAATTAGCCGGAAGTCCTGTAAGACAACCCCAATTCGGCGTTTGGTCGCTTGTTCTTCGGCTCGCGACATCACAGAAATGTCGTTTTCAAATAAATTGATGAGGCCGCGCGACTGTTTGAGCGTGAGATAGCAGAGCTTCAATAGGGTGGATTTCCCCGCGCCCGAGGGCCCAGTCAAGAAGGTGAAGCTACCGCGCCGAAGGCGCATATTCACGTCGGAGAGAATCTCTGGGCCGCGTCCATAGCGCAATCCTACCCGCTCAAAACGAACGACGTCCATATCTGCGGACATTATGGCCGATTGATTCGGCGTAGGGCTGGACACGGGATTAATAATTGGCACACTCTACAAATAAACGAATCGAGGCTGACATGATACTCACCTGTCCGGAATGTTCTACGCGTTATTTGACAAAAGAAAACGCGATAGGCCCAAATGGACGGACTGTGCGCTGCGCGAAATGTGATACAACATGGTTCGTCGCCTCCGAAGCTGATGAGCTCGCTTTACAGGATAACCAAGCCCCTGTCGAAGAGATTGTCCCGGCCGCAGCAGCTATTGCCGCGGGTGCTTCTCCTGATATTGCATTTGGTCAAAACTCTGTCAGTAGCACTGTAGGCGGCGCGCAAGAACAGCCCGGAGCCCATGTGGTTATGAGGGATAAAGTTGACAAAGAGCGCCGCCGCCGCCGCTTGACGAGTGTCGGGCTCATCTGGGCGGTGCCGCTAACCCTCTTATTCGTTGCTGCCATATTGGGATATGTTTTCCGCCAAAATATCGTGAATGGGATGCCCCAGACGGCTTCTCTCTATAAGTCTTTGGGTATTGATGTCACCCTCTCTGGACTTAACATTGAGGACCCAGTCACGCGCAGCGCTTTGGTAAATGGCGAGCCTGTTTTGATTGTAAATGGAGCGGTTCGTAACATCACAGGACAAGCTCAGGATGTGCCTTTAGTGGAGCTGTCTCTTCATAGCAAAGATGGTGAACCCCTCGTCACATGGTTAGTTGACGTCAATTCTGATATGCTTGGCAAAAATGAGCGTGTCACCTTTGTCTCAGAGTATCCCAACCCTCCAATTGATGCTGTGAAATTGCGCTATAAATTTGCAGATGAAACGGCAATCGCCGAAAATGCAGGCGCACCTATCGAGAATGTGATGGGAGTGCAGTAAGTTAAGTAAGTAAGCTAAAAGCGCTTCAATAGTCTTTCCAAATACTCGCGTTCAGCTTTGTCGCGTTCCTGTTCCGCAGCACGGCGGCGGAGCTCTTCTCGTAATTCCCGTGTCTTAGTCGCGTCATCTCGTGTGTCGATGTCGGCTTCGGACTCATCAGCGTTTCCGCCTAGATTGTTGCGGCCCAGCGGGTCCTCATTTTCGGCTGTTTCTGACCCGCTTTCCCCTTCGCCCTGCTGTCGACCGCTTTCCGCCATAGCTTCACCAGCGCGCCGCAATGAACGAATGGCGTCGGCTTGAGCGTCATTTGCGCCGGCGAGGTCACCCGACTGCAAACGTTCCTGACTTTCGCGCATAGCCTCGCCTGCTTCCGCTAAAGCTTCCGCAGCGTTTTGCTGCTCTTCTCCGCCGCCGCCGCGATTATCACTGTTAGGGTCTTCCTTACCCCCTCCGCCTTGGCCGTCTTCGCTATCTTCATCTCCTGGGGCCGAGCCATTACTTTCACCTTCTTCAGGAAGAGCGCCTTCTAGTGCATTAAGGGCTTCCTGAAGGGCGCTTTGACGTTCGGCCAGCTCTCCTGGGCTGAGTGTGCCTTCACCTTGTCGCGCTTGCCCTTTTGAGCTGCCATCGTTTTGGCCGCCCCCCGGCTGTTCTCCACTATCTTGATTTCCATTTTCTCCCTCTTCGCCGCCGTCAGATTGTTGCCCTTCTTGCTGCGCTTCGTTCTCCGCTTGCCGGGTTTCGTCCTGCAACTCGCGCTGCTCTCCCAAAAGGTCAGCTAATTCTTCGAGTGATTTTTTCATTTCCTCACTCATTTCTCCGGGCATGCCTTCTCCGTCTCCCCCGGAGCCGCCGCGTGTCAGTTGCATTTCCATGTTCTCGAGGAGCTCAGCGAGGCGCGCAAGGGCTTTGCGGGCGCCTTCTGTGTCCCCAATGCGGTTAGCCTCTTCAATCGCCTTTAGCAGCTCTTCAATTTCATCAGCGTTTCGGCCGCCTTGTTCTCCGCCGCCTTCGGCATCGGCGATATTGCCTTCTTCCAAGGCTTTGCGGCGCAGCTCTTCCATATAGCGTTCTACCGCTTGATCATAACGATCAAAGAGGGTGTCGATTTCCCTTTGAGGTGCGCGGCGGGCCATTCCATCTTGTAGAGCCTCCTTCGCTTCGCGCATCTCCTCAAGGGCTGTGCCGAGGACGCCAAATTCTGCACGAATAGCGATGCGCCATAAATCCTCAGGAATGCCGCGCAGGTCCGAGGCTTTTCGTCCATAGCGAAGCCGGCCATGTACATTCTTTAGTCCCATAAAGATAGCTGGATCAGAAAAAATCCCGGCCGGCTTATCCGTTAGGGCGTCAATCAGAATGGCGGCGCGTTGGATTTGTGCAGGGGCGCGATCCATCCGAAATTCTGGCTGATAAGTATCGAAATAGGGGGCATTACGGTAATCATAATTGTCGGGTTCAGGCGCATAATCTCCGCTTCCTGCGATGACGAGATTGCGCTGTTCAATGATTGCTTTTGCAAGTGGCTCGACGAAGATTTTATCGGGGATAGTGAAAAAGCTCTCTTGGCTCTCATCGCTCTGTCCCATGCCGTCTATTACAACTAGGACGCCGGCAACTTTTCGGCCAGCCCATTCATGTTTTGTCAGATCAAGAGCAGCATCCGCCTCCTCCGCGCGTTTGATTGAGCCCGAAGAGAGCGGGATGACGACAGTTGAGGACTTAGAGGCTTCGTCCGGTTCATCTGTGAGCAGACGCATTTTTAGCTCTAGCTTTTCAACGCCGTAATCATCTTCGAAACTATAGGTGAAAGCTAACCTGTCCCGTTTATCTGCTTTGGGAAGCTCCTCGAAGACGACGTAGGGCGCGGTGTCGGGCAGCACATTTAGAGCCCATTTTTTTTCCTTTGTACCAACACGCCATCGGGCGGTGGTCTTTTCTTCCAAAATTGCACGCGCCTCAAAACTTCTAGGACCGAGGCGTTTCAGCTTTAGATATTTGCGCCCGAGCTTAAGGCGGGGCGCATCTTTTACCCCTGAAATGCGGGCGACCAACTCAGAGCCGGCAGGCACATCTATTGTTTGTTTATCTTTAAAATAAAGCGGCGGACGACCCGTATATTCGGGCGGGTCGACCCATGCTTCATAGGTCACGTTAGAAGGATTTATAGGGCTCTGCCAACTCGGGGTTAGAGATCGGCGCAGGCGCTCATAATTATCACCAAACCCGACCATCATGGCGAGGCCAAGCGCGCAAGGGAGGGCAAAACGAAGGAAATAGGGATCAATGGGTTTTAGGGCATGCCGCCATTTTGACGGTCGTAAGTTTCCAGCAGCCTCAAACGCGTTTTTATAATGGGCAGGCCAGGCAGCCTCACTTATGGCGGGCTTGTCTTCCAAAACATCAAGGGGGCGATGTTTGATGTTTGAATCTGTTTCGACGCGTCGGCGCGCCTCTGAGAGATTTGGAGGTTTAACCTCTCGCCCCTTCAGCGTGGCTTTGACCAAGAATGCAAGCGCCGCCAATAAGGCAATCAATCGCCATGGGTCACCAATGCGTTCCCAGACCCCGCCAAAGGACCCAATGAGAAAAATAATGATAAACGCCGCGGCCCAGGCAAAGACAGGCGCATAACGCTCCCAATAGAGCGACGCCTGTGCGCGGCGAACATAGCCGCCGGTGCGTTTTAAAAGCGTTGATGTCTTGGGATTTGACGACATAGGTTGACTATAGCGTCATCAATTAATCTGTCGCGTTAATTTTCCGTGATGTAGTGCGGCAATTACAGCCAACTCGGAAGGCGCTCTGTTTTGAGGATGTCCGCTATGGTGGGCCGCTCCCGGATAATTTCATAGCTGCCGTTTTTAACTAAGACTTCTGGCACAAGGGGGCGGGTATTATATTGGCTGGCCTGAGCTGCGCCGTAAGCCCCTGTTGAATGCATGACGAGTAATTCGCCGGCCTTCATTTCAGGTAGATCTCGAGCTTTGGTAAAGGTGTCCCCGCTCTCGCAAATAGGACCAACAACGTCATAAGTAACTTCATCATAAGCGTTGCCGGGTGCTTTGACAGGTTCAATTTCATGATAGGCGTCATAGAGGGCCGGGCGGAGCAGATCATTCATCGCCGCGTCAACTATCAGGAATTTACGATCTTCGCCCTCTTTAACGTATAGAACCTTGGAGAGCAAAATTCCGGCATTCCCGGAAATCATGCGCCCAGGCTCGAAGATCATTTCCACATTCATATCTGCGGTCAAGCGTTTCACCATTGCGCCATATTGGTCAGGCGGTGGCGGGGTAATAGAATTATCGCCGTAAGGAATACCGAGTCCACCGCCAATATCAAAGCTGCGTATGGTATGGCCATTGGCCCTTAGCCGAGAAATAAGGTCCCCAACTTTGGCGATGGCTTTCTCAAAAGGCGCCAGATTATCTATCTGGCTGCCAATATGAACATCAACGCCGACAATTTCGATATTGTCCAAGGATGCGGCTTCGGCGTAGGCGCGCTCGGCGTGTGACCAAGCGATTCCAAATTTATTTTCTTTCTTACCCGTGCTGATCTTTTCATGTCCTCCCGCGGTAACGTCGGGATTTACGCGAAAGGCAATGGGCGCTTTCACATCCATCTCAGCGGCGACACCGTTCAGAACGTAAAGCTCAGGCAAGCTCTCCACGTTAAAGACGCGTATGCCTGCCATGAGAGCCGCGCGCATTTCATCAGCCGTTTTTCCAACACCTGAAAAGACGATTTTTTTAGCAGGAATTCCCGCGGTCAATGCGCGCTGTAATTCTCCGCCGCTGACAACATCTGCGCCCGCACCCAGCTTAGCGAGTGTCGCCAAAATTCCAATATTTGAATTGGCTTTGACGGAATAAGCTACAAGGGCATCAATGCCCTTAAAGCTATTGGCAAAAACATTATAATGTCGTTCGAAGGTTGCTGTGGAATAAACATAGCAGGGCGTACCAACATTTTCAGCGATTTCGCGCAACGCAACATCTTCGGCAAACATTTCGCCGTCTTTATAATCAAAATGACGCATAAGGTTTATTCGATGGATTCTGGAGTTTGAATTTCAATGTCGGTCTTTGAGGCGCGATCGGCAGCATCCTTGGCCTGTTGCCCTGCCGAACGGGAATCTTCTCCCCAAAGAGGCGGAGGCGTTTTGAGGTCACCGCGAATCCCGCAAGCAGATAGGGCAAACCCCGTTATCAGCGTAGCAGCGATAAGGGCGTTAAAGTTGGGTCGGCGTTTCATTGATATCTCCGCATTTCGCTCGTCTTTTAAGTTAGCTTGAGCTCTTCGTCGAGTCACCATCGCTGTAAAATGACGAAAGTTTCACTGGAGCGTGAGAGAAAACTTCGGTTTAGTTTGTCGAATAGCGGGGAGACTATGCAAACGCGCCTGACAGTCATCATATTTATGTTCTTATTGGTACCCCAATTCGCCAATGCTTCGGACAAGTTTCGCGGAGAGGTATTTTGCTTTCCCGCCAAAAAAGTGCCTATGCTCGTCGATAAGCTAAGAGCGGTGAAGACGGAGCGGCGCGATGTTGTCGATGTCGATATTAATCCCAAATTCTTGATTAAAGATGGTGGGGATTGGCCGGAGCGATTCTTTCTTCGCACCAAGACTGCCGAGATTAATGTCCCTATTGAAAAGCCTTCTGGTCATACGCCGACATTTTTAGATAAAGTTTCCGAAAACCCCCTCAGCGATATTTGCGTCGAGGACTTAGCCCGGGCTAATCGCCCCAAATATGATGAAGGTCTTTACTTCGAAATGGGATTGTCCCCGCTTTTCCATAATCGATCGGGTCTGCACGATATCAGCGAATTGGAAGAGGGCGCTAAAGATGGGAAGGCGTTTTACAAAAAGATGATTCCAGGGGCAGTGCGAATTTTCATGCCCGATACTAATTATTTGGCTGTGAATTACGATGATTTCCGTGTGAGTGGCGCTGAGTTATTTGCTCAGGTGAATGGGGAAGAGATTCCAGTAGACGCAGAGTTGTTCAAAGAAAAACACGTTATCTCATTTCGTCAGTTAAAAGAAATGGGAGCCAATGCGCTTATCATTCGCGGCGGTGCCTACAGCTTGCAGCCGACTGTCAGTGTGGACACGATGAAGCGATTTGGTTGGGGGCAAGAAAAGGACAAGAAATGAAATTTCTAAAATGGGCTATGATAGCTATTTTCCTAAGCGCGCCCGCTCTCGCAGAAGATAAAGAGGTAGCGGCGCCGGAATTGCGAGAGCTCGTCAATTGTTTTCCCGCCAAGGGCATTACAGACTTTGTTTCTAAGTTTCAAAAAATTGATGCGGATAAACGCGATACTGTTGATATGCTGTTTGAGGCGAAATTTGACGTCAAAGATGGCGGCCCCTTGCCGCGTAGAATATTCATTCGAGATCAAGGCAACGAAACTGACTTCACCCTGAATCAAGATGGCGGCGTTCCAGATTTTGCAAATATCGGGACGGCTCCTAAGACCGCCGAACTTTGCTCCGAAGATCCTAGCCGCGTTGGAACGCCTAAGGGTGGAGATGATATGAGTTTTGGAATTTCCAGCGATGTCCATTTTTTGGCTAGTTCGGGTTATCATGAAGTGTCCACGTTACAAGATGGGCTGAAAGATGGGAAAGCCCATTATAAAAAAATGGTACCCGGGCCTATGCGGATGCTGGTTCCGACTTTGAAATACGTCATGATCGAATATGATGTTGAAGAGACACCGCCTCAATATTCTGCGATGAAGGGACAAGTGCCCATTGAGGGGTTGGAACATACCAGCTTTTGCGAGATGGTTATGATAAAGGTGAAAGACCTCGAAGACCTCGGTGCTGATGGTCTTCAAATTCAGGGCGGGGCATATAAGCTCACGCCTGTGCCGGGGCCAAAAACACTCGCCAAATTTACGGAATGTTCTAAGGATAATGAAACGGGGAGCGACAAGTAGCTTTTATTTATATTTGAGGCGGGTTATTTGGGCCTTATGAAATACTTTAAGTTTGCAATTCTCTCACTCTCAGTTTTGGCTTTCTCAGGATGCGGTACAGACGCCACACATCCGAAGGTTCCACAGCTTGAAGAGTTGAAATATCCGACAACGATCGCTCCCGAGCTGGCAGATCGCTTCTCCGCGTTGGCGCTCACCTGCCTACATCAGGAATTTCCTAACAAGATATCACGGACAACCGCGACGGCTGAAGAAATCGGCCGTCCCAAGAAAATATTCCCCGCTTTTTATGGCTGTTTTGACTGGCACAGCTCTGTTCACGGACATTGGCTATTGGTCCGATTGCTCCGCGTTGGCCCCCAAGACGCGGCTTGGCGGGAAGAGGCCATTGCAAAGTTGAGCCAGAGTTTCACGGCGGAAAATATCGCCGGAGAAGTCGCCAATTATAATCGTGCGGAGGGCGGCTCGTGGGAGCGTCCGTATGGTCTCGCATGGTATTTGCAGTTAACGGCTGAGCTGCGGGAATGGGATGACCCCCAAGCCAAAGAGTGGCTTGAAATTTTGGAGCCCTTGGAAACCGATATTGCGAGTGGTTTAAAAGCTTGGCTCCCGCGGCTCGCCTATCCCATCCGATTGGGGACCCATAACCAAAGCGCATTTGCTTTTGGCCTCATGCTGGATTGGGCAAGGGTAGCAGGGGATGCGGAAATGGAACGGCTCATCGTCGAGCGCTCCAAGGCCTTCCATTTAAATGATAAAAACTGCCCGCTAGCCTATGAGCCCAGCGGAGAAGACTTCTTATCGCCGTGCTTGATGGAAGCCGACCTTATGCGCCGGATAATGAATGAGGCGGAATTCTCAGATTGGCTTACGGACTTTATGCCAACAATTCCGATAGACGGCTCAGCGGATTGGCTAGCTCCAGGTATTGTTAAAGATGCCAGTGACGGAAAACTTGTCCATCTGGATGGCGTGAATAGTTCGCGGGCTTGGAACCTTTATAATATCGCCCGTGCTTTACCCGAGGGTGATGCGCGCAAAGCGTCACTCGTGGCGGCGGCTAAGATTCATGCGGATACCGGCGTTGCCGCCGTGAGTGCAGAGCACTATTCCGGCAGTCATTGGCTTGGAAGTTTTGCGACTTATCTAATGACGGACCGCGGTTGGAACGTAAAATGACCCTCAATATGACACCGCAAATCCAAAGCCCCTGTAAGCTCATATGTGAGTTGGATTTGGAGAAAGGTCTCTGCAAAGGCTGTGGCCGCTCCCGCGAAGAGATTGCGCGGTGGACGCGTTATAGCGATGCGCAAAGGGCGTTTATTATGACGGAGCTTGAGGGGCGGTTAGCTAACCTGTAAACCCTTTTTGTCGCGCTAATGCTATCAAGGGTAACTGTTTTCCGTTGAAATTATGGTCAATAAAGTTCTTTGCGCGAATTTGTAGCTGTCTGTCTAAGTCGATGTTACTTGAGGATGTGCACGCCAAAGCAGCTACTCGATTTGCTTCTTCAAGAGTTTCTCCAGTGTCTATGAATTCTAAAAAGCAGTAAGCTTGAGCGAAAATCCTTCCACGGCGAATGTTGCCACGGATGAAAAAGAATAAAGCTACTCCGATTATTATAAATAAAAACCACATCTACTTAACCTAAAACCTTCTGCCACCGCTTAACCTGCTTCTTCACTTCCCTTGGTGCAGTCCCGCCATAGCTTACACGGCTCTTCGCGCTCGCCAGCGGGCTTAGCACCGAATAGACATCCTTTGTAATTTTAGGTTCGACCTTTTGCATGTCGGATAGTGCCAGCGTATCCAGCGTCACGCCTTGCTTTTCGGCCATGGCAACTATCGTGCCGGTCACATGATGGGCGTTTCTAAATGGCATATTTAATTTGCGTACAAGCCAATCGGCAAGGTCTGTGGCGGTCGAATAGGCGGCGCCTGCGGCTTCGGCGAGGCGCTCCTTGTTAGGCTGCATATCTGTGACCATGCCGGCCATGGCGGCAAGGCCAAGATCGAGCGCGTCAAAGGCATCAAAGACAGGCTCTTTATCTTCTTGCATATCCTTAGAATAGGCGAGGGGAAGGCCTTTCATAACAATGGTCAGGCTGGTCAGCGCGCCCATGATGCGGCCGACTTTGGCGCGGATAAGTTCTGCGGCGTCTGGGTTGCGCTTTTGCGGCATGATGGAACTGCCGGTGGTGAAAGCGTCGGTGAGTTTGATGAATTGGAATTGCGCAGATGTCCAAATCACGATTTCCTCGGAGAGGCGTGAAAGATGGGTGGCGCAAATGCTCGCCGCAGAAAGCGCTTCGAGGGCAAAGTCTCGCGCTGATACGGCGTCAAGTGAATTGGCCATAGGCCGCGCGAACCCAAGCTCTTTGGCGGTGGCTTTGCGGTCAATCGGGTAGGGCGTTCCGGCTAGGGCTGCCGCGCCAAGCGGGCTTTCATTCATGCGCTCGCGGCAATCCTTCATGCGCGCGCGGTCGCGAGCGAACATCTCTAAGTACGCCAACATGTGATGACCAAAGGTGACGGGCTGCGCGCTTTGTAGATGGGTGAAACCCGGCATGATGGTATCTGTATTTTCTGACGCCTTTTCGAGAAGGGCTTGCATGAGTTTTTCCAACTGCGCATCGAACCGATCTAAATTATCGCGCACCCATAGCCGGAAATCGGTGGCGACCTGATCATTGCGCGAGCGCCCTGTGTGAAGGCGTCCAGCGGCTTCGCCAATCAGGTCTTTGAGACGGCTTTCAATATTCAGATGAATATCTTCTAGTTCGTGAGAAAAAGGAAAAGTGCCATTGGCAATTTCTTTTTCGATTTTGTTGAGACCCTTATGAATGGCCGTCATATCTTTTTTGGTTATAATGCCCTGCGCGGCAAGCATGGCGGAATGTGCACGAGAGCCACGAATATCTTGAGCGGCCAGCCGTTTGTCAAAATCGATAGAGACATTAATGGCTTGCATTAATTCTCCGGGGGATGCGTTGAAACGTCCGCCCCACATCTGTTGGCCTTTGGAAGGTTTTTTGCTAGGTCTCTTGGCCATGTCTTTATCGTCTTTCTTTAGCGTGGCAAATGCCATCCGCCTGATGCTGGTCGTCGGCCTTCTAGCCGTATTATTGGTTGTTGTGCAATCCTGCAGCCAACCGAAAACGGGCTTAGATCTATATTCTAAAGGGAGCCTTAAAAATTTGACCTCTTTAGAGACTCCACCTGCTCGGCCTTCTATGGTGTTTACGTCCCCTGATGGTACGGAAATGCGGCTCTCTGATTATGAGGGCAAAGTTATTCTTGTGAATATTTGGGCAACTTGGTGTCCGCCCTGCATTGCTGAAATGCCCATGCTTGATGAACTGCAAACCAAAAAAGGGGGCGAGCGTTTTGAAGTGGTAACCATTAGCCTCGATCGCTCTGTGGAGGAAGCTGCAAAGTGGTTCAAAGAAAACAATATCACTAACCTTCCGCTTTGGCATGACGGCACATATGGCGTTAGCGGGAAACTCGCCTTGCCGGGTCTCCCCACCAGTATATTTTATAATAGGCAAGGCCGCGAAATCGCGCGTATCCCCGGCGAGGTTGACTGGACAAGCGAAGACGCTTTAGCCTTAATTGATTACCTCACGGAGTAATCCATGGAAAAATTTGAAACGATTTTTATACGCGCCGCCAATCGTCATGGCGGAGAAGAGGCGTTTCGCGAAAAATTGGCGGGGCATTATTATGGGACGGATATGGACGCAATCTCAGCGCCCAAGTCTGATGATCGCTGGCTCGCGGAATTCACTCTGCGCGTTTTTCAATCTGGGTTTAACTGGAAGGTCGTCGAAAATAAATGGGACGGCTTTGAAGTGGCTTTCTGGAATTTTAATCCGGCGAAATGCGCCGAAATAGACATGGATGATATGGAACGGCTGACCTCTGATAAGGGTATCGTTCGCAACCCCGTCAAAATCAAAACCGTCGCGCCCAATGCCCGTATGATAATGAGGATGTCAGAGCAGGCGGGCAGCGCCGATAAATTTATCCGCGGCTGGGCGCCAGATGACTATGTGGGTTTATTGGGTTACTTGCAAAAACATGGCTCTCATTTGGGCGCGAATACAGCGAGTTATGCGCTGCGTTTCTCCGGTGTGCCAAGTTTTATATTGTCCAATGACGTGACCGCCGCGCTGATACATGCTGGCATTATTGATAAACCCGCGACAGGCAAACGCGCCAGGCAGGCGGTGCAAGATGCGTTTAACGCATGGTGCGCGCAAAGTGGTGAAAACCTGACATATGTCAGCCGTGTCTTGGCGCACTCAATTGATGCAGGATAATATATGCCCGCTGTGTGATCGCCCCTTGGGCGAAAAGCGTGAAAAGCATCACATCATTCCGAAATCCAAAGGCGGGACGGAAACAGCTCTCATTCATCCAATCTGTCACCGCAAAATCCATAAGGTTTTTACGCGAGCGGAATTGGTGCGCTTAGGAACTCTTGATGCTTTAAAGGATCATCCTGATATGGTCTCTTTTATAAAATGGATTGCGCGCAAACCGCCGAACTTCTATCGCAGAACACGATAAGGCGTTATAGTATTGCATTTTAAATGTAATTATGTTACATTTATTTCATGACCATATGGGAGGAATAGATGTCATTTGCACGAACCCGTAAGTTTCGCCGCTCAGATGATGCAGACGTTGATATGACGCCCATGCTCGACATCGTCTTCATTATGCTGATTTTCTTTATTGTGACGGCCACCTTTCTTGATGAAACGGGCCTAGATTTCTCACAGGCTCCGGCGGACCCGCCTGTTCCTACTCCAATTATCCCAGCGATCTCTATCTATGTGGATGCTAAAAATGCGGTCAGTATCGACAACGAAGCGGCCGAGCTGTCCTCCGTTGCCTCACGCGTGGAGCGTCTCATGGCTGATAAGCCAAATGCCGTAATTTCTTTGCGCGCTGATGCGCAGGCCTCATTAGAACCAGTTGTGTATATCAAAGATCAGATGGTCTTGGCTGGCCGCGAAATGGTGATGAAAATTGATCGCCCGAACTGAGTTATGGCACAATAGCGCGCGATAAAGTTCAGATTTAATGTAGCCTTTCCATATCTTTACGAAATGAGGGCGAAATTGAGACGTGAAAAACCGTAACAATGAGTCTCGCTTAGCGTCTATTATGGCCAAAAGGGGGCAGCTTCAGCCTGTCCGTTTTCTAAATTTCCTGTCACTTGCCGAAAATGGTTCGCCGCGCCAGTTTCCTTCCATCGCTGGGGTGGCGTGCATGGAACAGGAGAGACCTCATGCAAAAATTAACGAAACTATCTATTGTAACGTCGGGCCTTTTAGTGGCTTTTTCGCAGACAGCATTAGCGCAGGATGACACGCCGCAGATGATGCCAGAGGTACAGGTTGTAGATAGCTTCACAGCTGCCGACATTGATGCTGATGAAGCTTTGGACCGCGACGAGTTCATTTCGTTCGTCGTGATGAAATCCGATGAAGGGGACGCCGAATATAAGTCTATCAAAATATCCGGCGAGTATGATAATCACTTTAATACAAAGGATTATAATGCTGACGGACTATTGACGGCGCAAGAGCTTAAAGCTCCTGCTGAAGAGGCACTGGAAGCCGCGCCCGAGGAAGAGGCCCCCATTGACGAGCCTGGCTAACTTCTTCTGAAACTAAAACTGAAATTCCTCGGCGAGACTATTTATATAAAAAGTTTCGCCGGGGTTTGTGTTTAAATTACATATTCGGAAACGCGCTGAATAACCCAGAACATGGCGATGGACGCGAGACCATAAGTTAAAAAGACCTCTGTTCGACGCAATGCTGATTTTCCCATTTTCGCCACGCCTATGAGCGCGAGTATCGTCAGGCCAACAATAGCAAATTGTCCTAATTCGACGCCGATATTGAAAAGAAGCAGAGCTAAAAGCTCCGTTCCCTTTGGCAATCCGATTTCTGACAGGGCGCTGGCAAAACCACAGCCATGGATAAGGCCAATCACAAAGCTAATAAGATAGGGGCGTTCAGTCGCCAGACTTTTGTGGCCTTGTCGCTTTCGCATAATCTCAATGCCTAGCAAAACGATGCTAGCTGCGATGAGAATCTCCACGGGGCGAATGGGGATCGTAAATAGGCCGAAAGCCGCTAGAGCGAGGGTGATGCTATGGGCAAGGGTGAAGGCGGTCGCGACGCCCAGAATTTGACGCCGCGCGACCAGTAAGGTCAGGCCAATAACGAACAGTAAATGATCCCATCCATAGATGATATGTTCGACCCCAATCCAAAGATAATGTTTCGCGGCAGAGCTGACGTTTCCGCTTAGAGAAATACGCGGTCGGGAAGGTTTAACGAGAGAGGAACGGGATTCCCCGGAGAGGTAATTAATTTCTACGAAAACATCCGTTAGTGTTCGTTCTAAACCTTCTAAAACGATGTTCCCTTCTGTTAAGGAGCAGTTTAAGATGGAGCGTTCGGTGATGGTCGCGCCTTTGCGGTTCGCAAGGGGGGTAGTTTGCGTACAGGCCTCTGGGAAGCGAGGTTTCATTTTCAAGCGCCGTCCATCGAGCACGGGTTGCTTCCATGTCACCGTAAATTCAGAAGGACTTGTTTCCGTCAGGTTTAGATAAGCAGGCCTGACTTCATGCGCGCTTGCGCCTAGCGCTATGAAAAGCAAAAGAAAAATGCCTAGAAGAGCACGCATTACTTTGCTGCGCCGCTCTCAGCTGCGTCCTGAACGTCAACTTTATATTTTTTAATGAGTTCCTTTAATGCTGTTTGGTTTGCACTGCGCTGGGCCTCCTCACGCCAAGCTTTTTGTACATCCTCGCGAACATCTTCAAAATTTGGCGTGAGAGCTGGTGTCACTTTATCGAGCCGCACGATATGTAACCCAAAGGCGCTTTCTACAGGACCCTGCCACATTGTGCCTTTCAGATCCTGCAGGCCGTTTGAAAACGTTGGGCCAAATAAACGAGTCGTTTCAACGGCGCTCAGCCCCTTAAATGCACGTTTTAACATAAAGGGGTCACCAAGGGCGGTCCAATTCACATCATCACCGCTAAGGTCTGATAGTATAGATTTAGTCTTTTCATCAAGATTGTCGCCATGTTCCTCGGGACTGATATAAATATGCGAAAAGCTGCGGGTCTCTGGTGTTTTGAACATCTCAATGTTTGTCTCAAACCATAATTTCAATTCAGAGTCTTCTGGCAAGTTTGGCGCGTCCGCATCCTCGATGATAAAGCGCATTTTTTGTGCCAGACGCCGGCGAATAATTGTATCGTCTTCACCTAAACCTAAACGCTCCGCCTCCCGCATAAGAGCTTGTTCTTCCACATATGAAAAGAGCAGAGCCTTTAGGTCTTCGTCTGTGGGTTGCCGCCGATTTTCCCCCGCAAAGATTAAGGCCTGCCGCTCCATTTCTTCAGCAGTCACCGTGATAGTGTAGTCTGTTTTACTGACATGCCGTTCCCAAAGGAGATGTCCCGCAAAAAGCAGGGCGCCCAATATAATGAAGTGAACGAGAGGTTCGCGTGATAACTTAGCCATGCAGCTTAATTAGCATTATACCAAATGGCAGAGCTATAGGCGCGTTCTTGCAAAGTTGGGGGTAAGTCAGGCGCTCGTTCCACGCCCGCTTTTAAGGCATCCCAGGTACTCCAGCGACAGGTCGGATTTTCAAGAACGCGGACATAATAGGCTGCATCCATATCAGGATTAAATTCTGGATCTTGCCATAGAGTTCTTAGCTCGGGTGCGCCGCTATCATTAGAGATTGAACAATCCTCAAGATTCACAGTTGCGCCATTATCGGGGCAACGTTGAGTGTCCGGGTTCACTTCTAATCCGTCGGAACAGGCAATGTCGTAAAGCTTTTCTTGAGCTTTGCCATCTGCATGCCAAACTTTGATTATTTGCAAACGTTGTAGAGGAGCATTGCGCGGGTCACGCATGGCCCAGACGAGAAAGCTCGGCGCTGTTTCGGAACGCTCTAGGTCGCCCCCCATGGGAACGCCTCCTGCATAGGCTTTTGAAATCATATCTGTCTGGCTCAGCATTTCTGGCGTATAATCGTAGCCACCAAATAGGCGTAGTTTGATCCGAGGACCGGACGTTGCATAAGTCTCTTTGCGACGCATGCCACCGAAAATAGCCTCGCGAGTATTTTCCTCTGCCCAGACAGCGGCCAGGCCTGATGCGCTCCATTTTGAGAACCAGTTCTCAGCATTAACGTCGCGTTCAATCCCGTCCCAGGTTTTGGCTCCCCCAGGAGGAACTGACCCTCGCATTTCAGGCGATGCATCAATGATCCCGACCTTTGACCAATAATCTTTTTCATCGAAAGCGCCGCCGGCCACGTGGCTGTCTGAACTCCCGATTAGGCCAAATTTAAAGGGGTTTTCTCCCGTCTTCTTTTCGAGGGCTAAGCCATTTGCTAGTGCCTCGCGAATATAGCTCCCGTTTATTTTTGACGTGACGTTGGAGGCTAATAGCTTTTCATAAATTTCGAAATCTGCCCATTCATCATTTGGCGAAAGGGCTGGGTGTGTTTCAGAGGTGCCTTTCACCTGGGTCATCTCCACGATAGGTTCATTCATCAGGCGTTGCTTGGCGTAGGCTAAGTCAATCTCCCCTCCGTTATATTTCCTCATAGCAAACATCTTTCCGTCTGAGACGTTGGAGTTGTGAGGTATCGCCATAACATCACGGCCTGCGGCCCGCTCACTATCCATCCATGTCCACAGCTCTTCTGGGTTTGTCGAGTCTAAGGTGGAAAAGAGGCGCTTCGGAGCTCCATTTTCAAAAACGACATTTCGGTGAAGATTCCCGCCGGCAAATCCATCTTCCTCTCGTCCTCGCCCGTCAACCGAGGTGTATTCATAAGCAGAAAATGTCGTGAGCTTGCCTGGTTCATAATGTCTATCTGCTGAGGCAGTTGTGGCTTGCCATGTGCTATCGATCAACTCTCGGTCATAAGCTTCTGGAAAGGGTTCACCGCTGCGAACGGAACCGCCAATTTTATTAAAAGCTTTGACGATGAGTTCGGGGTCCGTTCCAAACATTTCTTTGGCCATATCCAATTTAGAGAGTGGGCTGTCTGGATTATTCATCGCCGGTAGGATTCCCAAATATGCGCCATGATCGGTCGCCGCAACAAAGTCTAAGGGCTCACCTCCTATGGTGATATCAAAGCCGGCAGGGTGACGAACCGTCTCACCTTTGGCAAAGCGGTAAACATCATCGGGTGTACTGCGGACATTGAAAATATAGGCATCAAAGCTGTTTTTTGTGTGGATGTGTAAATCGCCGAAATAGACGTTTTTGTCTTCGCTGTATCCAGCGGTTCGTGTGTTTTTACTCGAGGTAGGTTCTGTTGCTTTTGCCTCGGGCTCAGCTGTTTTCTCGCCTTGTCCACAAGCCAATAAGCCTATTGCCATCAGGCTCGCCCCAATAAAATGACGCATAATATTCCCCTTTATTTTTTTTGGGGAATATCACCTAACTTTGTCAGCGAGTCAAAGACCCTCTAATAGGGGGTTATCTTGGCGCGCGTTTGGCCAATATACGCTGCAGGGTTCTGCGGTGCATATTCAGGCGGCGGGCGGTCTCTGAGACATTCTTACCGCATAGCTCATAGACTCGCTGAATGTGTTCCCAGCGCACGCGATCTGCTGACATTGGGTTTTCCGGTGGCTCGGGCTGTCCTTTATCTGCGAGCAGAGCTTTGCACACATCATCCGCGTCGGCGGGCTTGGCAAGGTAATCTACAGCGCCGCGTTTTACGGCTGAGACTGCGGTTGCAAGATTGCCATAACCCGTCAACATCACCATTTTACAGTCCGGCCGCGTTTCATGTAGCTTGTCTATCACGTCCAAACCATTGCCATCTTCTAGCCGCATGTCCAAAACCGCGAAGGCTGGGGGGTTCGCCGTCGCCATAGCCTTGGCTTCAGCGACTGTTTCGACAAGCGAGACAGAAAAGCCGCGATGTTCTAATGCGCGGCCAAGACGATTGCGAAACGGGCCGTCATCATCCAGGACCATCAAAGTATTATCTTCAGGAATGTTATAATCAGTCATATGTCGCTCCTAGCACTATATACGCCTATGGGGAAGCTTTAGCTTGGAATCTAAACTAAGAGCCCTGCATTTTTACGTGACCAGACGAGCTTAATTTGGGCGCCGCCCTGCGGGCTTTTACCGAACATAACTTTGCCGCCTGTGCGTTCAATGAGGGTCGTGGCGATAAAAACACCCAATCCAAGACCCCCGGCAAGCTCATCAACTTGTTTGGGGCGTTGACGCCGGCTGACATAGGGTTGTCCCAATCGCCCCATGATGGAGGGGTCAAACCCGGCGCCGTCATCATCGATGGTTAAGGTTAGGATGCTTTCATCCCATCGTCCTTTGAGCTCCACCGCAGAAGCTGCGAAGTCTACGGCGTTTTCGATAAAATTTTTGAGGCCATAAAGAAGCTCAGCCTGCCGCTTCAAAACGGGCTCCTCGCCTATGCCTGATACATCCAAGGAAATATCCTTCCCAAAGGAAATATAGGGCTCTGCCGCTTCTTCGAGTAGGTTTTCAATAGAGAGCAAGTCGTGAATCACATCACCTTCGTCGCCGCGTTGTGAAAGCTGAGTCAAAATCTCGCGACATCGCTGGGCTTGTGAGAGCATGAGGGCCGCGTCTTCAGCCAGCGGAGAGCCGGGTTCAACGTCGCGGGTCATTTCCTTAGCGATGACTTGAATGGTGGCGAGCGGGGTGCCGAGTTCATGGGCGGCCGCGGCGGCCATGCCGCCTAATGCGGAGAGTTTTTGTTCATGAGCGAGAACAGCTTCAGTCGCGGCGAGGGCATCTGACATGGCGCGGCTCTCTTTGGTCGCGCGCCAGGCATATAAAGAGGTAAAGGTCAGCCCGATAATAATCGCGCTCCAGACCCCAAACCGAAATGTGTAAGGTAATGTAAAGCTGCCTGCGGGGGACCAAGGTAATGGCTGACTATTGTAAATAAGGCCAAAGGACAAAATTGTTGCTAAAGTACCAAGGGTGAAAAGCACGCGCTTGTTCAGGGTTGTCGCGCTTGTCACAACCGGCGCGAGGACAAGCAGAGCAAAGGGGTTAGACATTCCGCCTGTTAGCCAGAGCAAAGCCGCGAGTTGAAACAGATCAAAGCCCAGCTGTAGGCCCGCCTCACGATCGCCCACACGGCGATCAAGTTCATAGGACGCTGTGACGACAATATTTACAAAGATACTTAGACCAATCATGGCCAGACAAGGGCCCAAGGGGAAGCTAAAGCCAAGGACTTGAGAAACAATTAGCAGCGCCGCCGATTGTCCAATGATGGCGCCCCATCGAAGAAATACCAGAGTGCTTCGGCGGAGTTGACCTGAGGTGTTCGCACGCTTTCTTAGTTGCGGAACTTCAGCACTTTGTACATTTGCGCTGGGTGCGTCAGTTGGCATCTTGACCGATGAGGATGGTGGGTTCAATTCGGGGTTCATGAAAACCTTATAAGGATGAGACGGTTCAGATGAAAGCGCCGATAAAAACAGTTACGACAATTGCCGCAGCAGCGCTATTTGCCATAGGCCTTGCGGGATGCGGAGATAAACCAACGGCGAGCGTTGGCAAAACAGTGGTGTCCGGCGCCGCCGATATTGGAGGTGCCTATAAGCTGATTAATCAAGACGGAGTTGCTGTTACAGAAATCACCGCACTGGGTAAGCCGCAACTCATCTATTTTGGATTTTCTTATTGCCCAGATGTCTGTCCCACCGCATTGCAAAAAATGGGCGCCGTTCAAGCCCGTATCGATCCGGCTGCTGATAAGCTGAACTATCTTTTCATCAGCGTCGATCCGGAGCGTGATACGCCAGAGAGCCTCAAACTTTACGTCACCGCCAATGGTTTCCCCAAAGGTTTGACGGGATTGACCGGAACGCAAGATCAGATTGATGCCGTTAAAAGCGCCTATAAGGTCTATTCCCAAAAGGTGCCAACCCCGGATAGCGCCGCCGATTACACGGTTGATCATTCGGATATAATTTATTTGATGGATAAGGACGGCACATTTGTGGAATTCTTTTTCGGAAAAAGCACGGTTCCCGAAATGGCGGAACGTATCAGAACGCATCTTAAAACGGGTAAGTAACGGCATAAGAGTCTCGCTCAGGCGGATAGGGTCGCACGAAAGGCCCTTTCGTGCGTTAAATGTGTAAGCGTTGAAGAACCTGTTTTAATCTGGACGTAGCGGGGCCTGACAAAGAGGGCCAATGCCTAAGACAGCGTGCATTGCCGCGCGGCGTAACCGCGAGAGCCGCGCGAAAAAGCCACCATAGATTTGCGTGCGTCCCATGACGGAAATCCGCGTAAAGCGCTCCCGATATTGATTGAGCGTCAAGCCGCCGCGAGACCCCGGCGCAAAACACATCAGCATTTCTAAATCATGGGCAGGGTGTTTGCGCCCCGATAGATGCCGTTTCCGGCGATGGGTCTCGGCGCGTTTCTGATGACGGGTCGGATTATAATCAGGCTCGGACTCAGCTTTGATAATATATCGCTCTGTATGAAGACCAAAGATGAGCCGCAGCCAAATCCCAAACCGCGCCAATAGGCTAAGGGCACCCTCAGAGCTTTCAGCCTCACGGCAAGGCGACGTCCAAACCCCAACGGTAAGCGCCGCGCCAGAGACATTGCGTAATAATGTCAGTTTTAATGTGGGGCGGCGGGTCATGAAGATGTCTGTCCTTGCGTTGTTTCAAGTCTCCAAAATAGAGGCCATTGAGATGATAAGGATTGATCTTTGAAATTTATAAATAGGGGCCTGTAATTGCAGGAGACTTACATTCCATAAACGAGAATTGATGGTTTAATATC